>CAMLKX010000049.1 GCA_946480515.1 uncultured Sphingomonadaceae bacterium
AAGAATGCGACGCTCTCGCCCAAGCTTGACCCGCTGCCGCTGCTGCCCTTGATGGCGCAGGAAACCTCGCACATCGGGCTGATCGCGACCGCGTCGACGACCTTCTACCCGCCCTATCTGTTGGCCCGGCTGCTTTCGACCATCGACACCCTGACCAAGGGCCGTGCGGGCTGGAACATGGTGACCTCGAGCGAGAAGAACGCCGCGCTCAACTTCGGCCTGGAAAAGCTGCTGCCACCGAACGAACGCTACGATATCGCCGACGAGTTCGTGGAGCTCTGCAAGAAGCTCTGGGATTCGTGGGAAGAAGGCGCATTGGTCGCGGACCCGGAAACCGGCGTCTATGTCGATCATACGAAAGTGCACACCATCAATTTTGAGGGTAAGCATTTCCGCTCTCGCGGTCCGTTGAACACACTGCGTTCGCCGCAGGGCTATCCCGTTCTGGCGCAGGCGGGCGCATCCGAGCGCGGTCGAGATTTCTCCTCCAAGAATGCCGAGGTCGTGCTGGGGATGATGACCGGTGGCGTGAAGGGCATGAAGGCCTATCGCGACGACATACGGAACCGCGCTGAAAAACTTGGCCGCAACCCCGACGACATCAAGGTCATCTTCCTGACCCCGGTCAACATCCTCCCCGAGGGCGGCGAGGAGCGCGAGATGACCGAGGCCGACAAGCAGGCGGCATTCGAGCACAACATCGTCATGGCCTCGTCCTCACTCGACGTGGACTTCTCGCAATATGATCTGGACGCGCCCGTGCCGCAGGACATCGTCGCAGGCGGCCACACCAGCGCGCTGGAGCATATGAAGAAGGCCGGGCGGGAAGAAGGCAAATCCCTTCGCGACCTGTTCTCTTCCGGCCGGGGCGGCAGCGGAACGCGGTTCCGCGGCACGGCACAGCAGGTTGCCGACCAGCTGATGGCCGTAATGGACGAAGTGGGGGGCGACGGCTTTCTGATCGAAGGATCAGGCTACAACCGCCAGCTGCCTGATCTCCTGAACGGCGTCGTCCCCGCTCTGCAGAAAGCCGGAGCGGTTCGCACTGAGTATCGCGGGACCACGCTCCGCGAAATCTTGCGCGAGTTTTGACGAGGATGCGATCACAGTCGATCTGAACAACTCACCGAGCCTGGTGCTTGGCTTACCTGCTCATTTTGGCCGAGTTTGACTGCGCGCCGGACAATCGTGGCTGCTAACCTTGTCGCCCATCCAATTGATGAGCCTGGCGCCAGCGGCTAGTTCGATTTCATGGGTGAGCATGTCGGACGAATCCTCGAAATTTGTCGCTTTCCGGTCAAATCAATGGCGGGAGAGCTGTGCGCGTCCGCCGAGGTCGACTGGCAGGGCATCGAGGGAGATCGCCAGTACGGCTTCGTCCGCCGCGGAAATGCGAGCCGCTTTCCCTGGTTCACTGGAAGGGACCATTCGGATCTCGTTCGATACCGGCCAACCTACGACGATGCGCGCAGACCTCGAACCTCGAAGCTGAGCGTCATAGACCCTGGCGGTCGATCATGGCGGCTCGACGACCCTGCCCTGCGTGAACAACTCGAAGCCGAAAGCGGGCGCGACCTCGATCTTCTCCAGCTCGGCATCGGAGCCTATGACCTGATGCCGATTTCGATCGTCACCACCGGAAGCCTGGACCGATTGGCGGATCGCCACGGGAGCGTGCTTGATCGCCGAAGGCTGCGCACGAATATCGTGATTGAAAGCAGCATCGGCGACAAAGCGCTCCAGGGAAAGCATCTTCAGTTCGGAGGGCAAGACGGCGCGGCTCTGCTGCTCGCCTACTCCGCCCCGCGCTGTGCCATGGTCACGATCGATCCAGAAACCGGCCAAACGGACCCTCGCGTGCTTCGGACCATCGCGCAGCACTTCGGGAACGCATTCACAACCTACGCCTCGGTCGCTCGCCCTGGGATTTTGCGCGTCGGCGATATCGTTGAAGTGCTTGCTGAATCAGCGCAGTAGAGGGTACGCCAGATCAAATAATAGCCGAACCGAAGACATGATCCTGACTTCGAGTGAGGGAACAGAATGGAGATAGGATGACGCAGGCAGCATTCGACCGAGCGGCGACACGGCGCCCGTGGGCGCAGCGGATCGGCGCGGTGGCAGCCGCACCGGTTGACGCTTTCGAGCGAGTGGTTACCGCAGTGCTGAAGGGGGTGGTGCGGCCGTTATGGCGAGTGCTCGATTCCTATGCTCCAACATTTGAAAAGACGCTTGCTCGCAAGCTGATCGCGGTCCTGCTGTTTCCGGTGCTGATGACGCTATCGGTCGTGCTCGGCTTTGCGATGGTGGAACGCGGGCTCAATCCCAATGTGCTGGGCTACACGTTTCTGTACATGCTCGCTCTCGGACTGATCATGGCCCCGTTGGAGCGACTTATGCCGTGGAGTCGCAACTGGCTGGACCGCCAGGATAGCGGCCCGGACCTTCTGCTGATGTTGAGCGCAAGCCTGTGGCGCCCACTGCTTGCACCAGTCAGCATCTTCCTAACGGCGTGGCTGGTACAGCGAATCCATGCCGAGTTGCCACCCGGGACAATCCGCAGTTTCTGGCCCTCGGAGCTGCCGGGCGTGCTTCAGGTTGCCCTGCTGTTGGTCGTCATGGATTTCTTCCGCTACTGGTATCACCGCTGGATGCACGAGACGCAATTCATGTGGCGCTGGCACTCGGTCCACCACAGTTCCACGCGGCTCTACTGGTTTAACGGCGTGCGGTCGCACCCGCTCGAAAGCTTTTTCCAGGATCTGATCTGGGTCGTGCCATTGACCCTGATCCAGGCACCCGCGGAAATTATATTTGTCACCGCCCTGGTCTCGCGCACAATTGGACGGTTCCAGCATACCAACATGGACGCGAAGCTGGGGCCCTTCGAGTGGGTGTTCAGTGGTCCGATGAACCATCGTTACCACCACGCGAAGAATATCGAGGAGGGCAACAAGAACTATGGGGGTGACGTGGTCATCTGGGACCATCTATTCGGAACCTTCTACCTGCCTAAAGGCAAGCAGCCCAGTGATGACATCGGAGTTGGCGGAATTCCCGATTTTCCCCAGACCCTGGTCGGGCTAACGCTTGCTCCGTTCAGGAACAGCTTGTGGCATGATGGACCAAGCCGCAGGGTTAGCCGATAAAGAACGTGGGGCTCATCCTGCCGTCGCGGACAGCAGTTCCTTGGTGGCTGGTTCGTCAAGCGACACGATGGTGCCATCAACGCGGGATTGTATCAGGGCAGCTGTCGCACGATCATTGTAGAACTGCTTGTACCAGCTGCGAAGCTTTCCATACGGGCCGTCGGCTGGAATACTAAGCGGGTTGATGCATGAACGCTTCGACGCCCAAATCTCTACATCCTGCATAAGACCGATCCGCATTTGATCCTGATAGGCGCGCGCGATCGCAAGCTCCTGCCCGGTCAATGGACGCGAGCCGTCGCCCATCCGGACCATTACCCCTAACCACATCCGCGTGCGTCCATCTTCGATCGGCGTGTTTGCCAGGACCATGAACCCGGGCAGGTGACTATTCATTTCAGACTCGAGGATACCGGGTCCGGTGTACCAGGTGTCGAGTTCGCTCGTCGCCGCCGGGAGTTCGCCGAAGGGGCGACCCTCGGATTTGAAATATTGGTACACGACGTGCTTGCGAAACTCATTGCTGAAGTGGAGGCAGCGTTGGGCGCCATGGATCGGCCCCATGTGTCCGAGGTCCGCCATGTTATCGACCACCTCGCAGCCATGGAGGTCGAGGTCGCCAAGGTGATCAATTTTCCAATTGACCCACCCGGCTTCGTCATAGTGTCCTCCGAATTCCGGGACCGGATATTCAGGCTCAAGACCTTCAGGGTCGTTCCACATCCAGATGATTCCCGCCCGCTCAAGGACGGGAAAGGTTTGAAGCCGCGCTGTCGGGGGAACAAAATCAGAATTAGGGACGTGATCGCATTTCCCATCCGGGCCGAAACGCAAACCGTGGAAGGGGCAGCGGATTGATTCGCCCTCGATTTGCTCGCCGCTGCGGAGACTGGAATTCGTCGTGTTGGTTGCCAAGTGCGCGCCCCGATGGGGACAATAGGCGGAGACGAGGTGAGCCGTGCCGCTCTGCCCACGATAGAGCACCAGGTCCTGACCAAAATAGCGCAACGGAACGGGCGCATCTGCGAGTTCGTCGGCCGCTGCAATCATGAACCAACCGCGCGGATACTGAAATTTGCCGAACTGGTAATCGCTGGTTTTCGCCATGTAGTCACCTCTGGACGCCACAACTTGATCGCACAGAATCAACGGCGGCAATCATAACGAGCATTTTTGGAGGAGCGAGAAGAAATCCGTTCCAACCAAGCTAAGAGTCAATCAAGCAGTTGGCCGGATGACGGGTTCAAAACCTCAACTCAATGGGTGTTCGACCCCTTCGTACATAGCTTCAGCGCTCCTTCCAGACCTTCCAACAACTGATCGAGATGGTCCTGTTCAAAGGTGAGCAACGGCCGAATTTTTAGGATATTCTCGGCACGACCCGATGAACTTATCAGAATGCCGTTCTCACGCATGGAATTCACAATCTGGGTGGCAAGGATCGGATCAGGTTCCTTGGTCGTGCGGTCCTTCACAAGCTCGACCGACAGAAACAGCCCCTCCCCTCTAACATCTCCGATTGCCTCAAAACGATCAGCGAGGCTGTTCATTGCGCTTTTGAGGAACTCACCCTTGATCCTGGTTTGGTCGATCAGGTCATGCTGAACGATGAAATCGAGGACAGCCTGACCCGCGGCGCAACACACGGGGTTCCCTCCATGTGTGTTGAAATATCTAAGTCGTGAGCCGAAATGATCGAGGATGGCTGGTTTCGCCACGAGTCCCGAGATCGGATAGCCGTTGCCCATCGGCTTACCCATCGTGACAATGTCCGGCAAAACACCGTGCCGTTGGAACGCCCACATGTAGGTCCCAGTTCGCGCGAACCCGGATTGGACCTCATCGGCGATATAGACCATTCCACTTGCTCTGGCGGCGGCTACGACATCACTCAGCCCCTCGAAACGCGGAAACATGCCGTCGCTGGTGAAGATACTGTCCAGAATCAACGCGGCGGGCTTGATCCCCTTTTGACGAAAATCTTCGACTGCTTCTTCAACCTGCTTCTTCATGAGCGAGGCGATTTTATCTTTCGCCACTCGGTAGGTGTTGGGGGCAGCAATCAGCCTAACATGGTCCGGGATTACGACACCCTTCCCAAGCGAGGGCGATATCTCAACGCAATCCCCTGTCACCCCGTGATAGGCGTACTCCGTCGCGATGATCCCGGAGCCCCCGGTGTATTCGCGGGCCATTCGCAACGCGAGATCGTTTGCTTCGCTACCAGAACAGGTGAACATCACCCGTTCCAGTCCCTTCGGAAATGTTCCTAGCAAAGACTCGGCATAATCCAGGACAACGTCAACGATGTACCTGGAGTGGGTATTCAGCCGCAGTGCCTGCTTCTGCGCGGCCTCGACGATCAAAGGATTGCAATGTCCCAACGACGGAACATTGTTATATGCGTCCAGGTAGCGGCGGCCGGCTGCATCGATAAGCCAAACGCCGTCGCTGGCGACGGTCCGCAACGGCTTCTGGTAGAACAAGCGATAACCCGGCCCGATAAGACGTTCGCGCCGCGCGATCTCCTGACGCTCCTCATCTGCCAGCAACTTTGCATTCTCAGGCTGGTAGGAATTCACCATCGTCATGCTGCGGAATCCTGATTCAAGATGTTCAACAAGTCGTTTTGAAGTTGTCCTGCCGGAAGCTCCGCCATCATTCTGACGGTTTGCGTCGCGTATTTCGTACTTCTTTGGATATAGGCGATATTCTCTGGATGAAGCTTGCTTCTCCAATGCGCAATACAAAGCATGATCGACAGGCGGCACTTTATGGAAGTAAGCAGAACCTGCTTCTCCAAATCCGTAAGCCTGTTCATCTTATGATATTCAAAAGCAGCTGCCTGAACTCTATTGTAACCGTCGCTATCGAAACTATAGGCACATAGCACGGCAAGGTCGAATATGCGTGGCGAATAGACCATGTCACCGAAGTCGAGCACCCCGGCGGGTGTGTCGTGATCGTTGCTGGAAACAATGACATTCCGCGGGTTGATGTCGCCATGGATCACCTGCCACGGCAACTGATCGAACGCAGGTGGCACAACGGCCATATACTCGGAGAGAAACCCGGCTACCAATTCTCTGATCTCTGGATCAGGAATGTGCTCGGCCAGCGGCGCGACTTCGGGCGCGCTTTTGAGATCCCATAGCGAAACATGATCCTGAGCCGGATGTTCGAAGTTGCTCAAGGCCCGGTCAAGGCGAGCGAGGACACCACCCAGTGACGTGGCCAGCTTCTCCGACGGTTGCGGGATCTCATACCAGGTCGGGCCATCGATGTATGACAAGACGCGAATAACGCTGTCTCGACCGGCAATGCTCACGACCTTGGAGTATCCGCCGTCGCCTAGGGCAAGCACTCGTTGAGTGGGGATTCCGCTGTCCTGCTTCTCGATCCACAACATGGCTTGAGTCTGAAAGTCGAGAATGTCGCGATCTTCACTCGGATGAGAAACTTTGAGGAGATATGACTTACCATCCTCACATTTCAGCCGGAAGTTGACGTCTCGCTCTCCTCCAAGCTCTGTCGCGACCGCTTTCAGACCGAGAATGTCCCTCGCGACCTTTTCTGCCTCAGCCTGGTCAATCGCAGCCGCGGATTCTTCGAGAACAACCTGGTGCAGCAGACGATCTTCTTGGGACATCGATCTTTTCCGATTGAAAAGAGCCCTGCGCGAGCGCTCGGCTCGAACAGGGAGCATTAAGACAGACGGCGGCTAGCGGTCAGCGGATGTTGACCGATCATGGACCAAACGACAAGTCACAGGTGTCGTTGGGCCCATCTCTTTCGGAAGAGCAGATCGTGAGCGCGGTGCCGCGTCGCGAGGGAGTCGCGGAGCGCGTAGCCAAGGGGATGTCTTCGACTTCTCAGTGGCCGAGTGATCACGGCAACACCTCAAGCAGAGGTCGGACTTTCTGCTCCAGGCGTTGCCCGATCTTGTCCGGATAGTTAAGCGGCAATCTGTTCCTGATGAGGCCCTGGCGCCTCCACCGGATAGATGGCCGGCCGGCCGCTGTCGTAAGTCGCCGTCAGCAGACGGATGAAGTCGCGATCCGTCAAAGGGTCGGTAGGCATGGCGAATGTCACACCCCGGGAGCGCAGGTCGGCAACGAACATGTCGAACACCTGTTCGTGCGACAGGTCGTCGCGATGGCTGAACACCAGGTCACGTTCGTCCTTGTCCATGTAGATATCCGCCGTCCAATGAACCATCAGCCGCGTTTCCTGAGCCGAAACACGCTCGATGACCTTACCATCGGTGGTGATCTGCCATCCGTCGGAGGTCTCAGGATCAGCCGACCAGAGCGACTGAAAGGCAAGTCCCTTGGGCATTCGCTTTTCCATGGGACCACAGGCTTCGCCGCGATGGTACATCACTTCGTTCTGCGTAACGACGCCACGGTTCCAGCTGGGCATGGCGAGGCGCTTGGGTGCCGCCTTCGGACCCTCGGGCCAATAGGTAAAGCCACCGCCGATCGTTCCCTGGTAGAACCAGGCAATGACCTGCGCCTTCTTCAGCAACCAGTGCTGAAAAAGGCCCGACTTGCCCATCGTGTTGAGCAGCCAGATCGGGGTATTGCGATAATCGACACCGCGAAACGTCGTCCCGTCGATGTGCGCCGGATCCATATTGCGCGACGAACCTTGGATGATGAAGTTCATCGAAGAGGGGACCGCAAACTCCGCATTCCAGTAGGAACGAACGCGCGCCATATGCTCGCTACTGAAGAATACGTCTTCGAGTTCGGGATAGTTGCACATGCCGTGGTTCCCGAAATAACCCCTGAAATTCGGCGTTAGAAACATGTCGAAAGAGGCGGTGGCCCCGTCCGGCATTTCACCGGACATCGTTGCGACAACCTCTTCCGGGGATTTGAAATGCTGTGCAAGAACCATCTTCCACGGGCCGTCGCGGCGGATGGCATCAAACATCCGTTGCGTTTGGTCTTCTGTGTAGACGTCGTCGATAATTTGGGGGTCCGCGATCGGGCGCAGGACGAATTGTGCCTTGTTCATTGCAAGCTCTCCAAAGCCATCGTTTTCTTCAGGCGCGGGCCTCTGCGTTCTGCAGGTGACCAGCAATCTCTCAGTTAACCGTATGGTATACGAAAAAGCGGGAGTATGGAAGACGCTGAAGCTTCGTTGTGCGACAGCTGTCGTTCAACTCGGCGTTTTTTTCCGGCCTTTGGCCAGCGCGCAGCGATTGCTCACGTTGCTCCCGCCTTACTCGATCCGCGATCAGGACCTTCACCTGGCCCCGCGCACTCGCTCACCTTAAAAATCGAGGTTGAACGTCTGGTCGAAGGTCACCAGTCGACGCGCGATCTTCCAGCCATCCGATGTCTTCACCACGGTATCACGCATGCGGCCCGACACGACGATCTGAGCCGCCATGGGGGTCTTGCCGGCATTGACGTTGAGGAAGAAATAGTTCGCGGTCACTTCCCCGGCCGTTTCCTCAATATAGAGGTTGAAGTTAAAGTGCCGGTTCTTGCCTTCAGCCTGCCTGTCTGACTCCTTGGCATGCTCGATTTGCTCTGCAACCCCCTCGTACTTGACCGGCATTCCGGCCAGTTCGGTGACCACATCCGGCAAATAGACTGCCTCTAAGCCAGCCCAATCGCCATAGTCCGAACAATGGGCGAAGCGCGCAATCAGCTCCTGAATCGCGATCTTGTCTTCTGTCGAAATCATGTCGTTCTCCGGTTTTTGCTTTTCAGAGATAGAGGGGACGTTTCCGCCAAGCCCTGCGAAGGACCGCGATCGGCTTTTGTAGTTCAGCCGATGACCGAACTGAGTTGAATCCTGTGTCCTTCGGGATCGGCTACGAACGCGTGCCGCATGGCAAAGCCGGGGCTCTCCTGAATCGGCTCCAGAATTCGGCCTCCACCCTTCTCCACCCGCTCCAACATGGCTTCCAGGTCCTTGACGGCAAACCCGAGGATCACTTCGTCCGTGGCGGGAGCCGGAGCTTCGGTGAACTTGGCCAAGATGAGCATGGGACCTTCGGGGTAAGTCGCCCTGTACACAATCTCGGTGACCGGATCGCCCATCATGTGGGCGTCCATGCGCCGGATTTCGACCAGGCCGCACACCGACTCGTAAAATTTGGCGGCCCTCTCAATATCGTTCACGCACAGTTTCGTGAACATGTAGTCGACGTCCAATGTACGGCCATGCGGTTCACTTGCCATGATCCATTCCCTCCTAGAACGTGGGACTCTTCCGGCGAGTGCTGAACGATGAAAACCGACAGCAGCCCTGGAATGCCCCTCAGCGCTGATCATTCCTGCGTCGACCGAAACCGGCTGACTGCTGGTTCAGTATAGAACAGGCGAAACGGCCTCAAGTGTTTTCGAATTGCCTTCGAGAACTGCCTTGCCCATCGTCAGCCCTGCAGGCCGAGCGCCCCGGCTGATGATTATCAGACGGCTCGCAAAAGCGCGTTTGGGTCCGCCATCTTTCCGGCGATATCGACCCACCCGGTGTTGAGCACGGGATGTGCCGACCACCCGAGCAGGCGTTGTACCTGTTCCGGGTAGCTCCTCACCACCTCCGGCGAGAGCGCGAGATACATATTCTCTTCCTGGCGGACCAAAGCCGAATCGAGGGCCATGGTGAAGCCGATCCGGTACTCATTCTCGGTGCGATTGGCCCCGCCGCCATGGTAGGTGGAGCCCAGAAAGATTGCGGCTGACCCGGCCTTCATCTCGGCTGGCACCGCTTCGGTAGGATCGAACTTGCGCCCGTCTTCCCATCCGTGACTTCCGGGGATGACATTGGTCCCGCCATTCTCGGCGGTGAAGTCCGTCAGCGCGACCATGATCTGGAGGCGCACCTCTCGGTCGTATTGAGGCTTCCGCCACACCCATTGATCACGATGCAGCCCCTGTGCGTCCTCTCCTGGGCCGATCTGGATGACCTGGGTTACGCCGATGCGTAAGCCGGGACGAAATTCGAGGGGCGCTTCGCCGGACGAGATGGAGACCGGGCTGTCGATTAGCCTTTCAGCCGCGCCGAGATAAAGGGGATGCGTCGCCACGTCCGCCGCTTTGCGAGTTTTACCGAAGACGGCCCCCACCCGCTTGGTGTGCATGCCCAGAAA
>CAMLKX010000050.1 GCA_946480515.1 uncultured Sphingomonadaceae bacterium
GAGCGGAGTCGAGGGGCGTTCGTGAGACCATCGACCTGCGTCCCTCGACTTCGCTCGGGACGAACGGAAAGGTTGGCAGTGAGTAGATTTCGCACACTCGACGACCTGCCATCCGACCTGGACGGCAAGCGTGTGCTTGTCCGCGTCGATCTCAACGTGCCGATGCAGGATGGTTCGGTCAGCGACGATACGCGGCTGCGTGCCGCGGTCCCAACGATCGCCGAGCTTGCTGACCGCGGTGCCCTGGTCCTGCTGCTGTCGCACTTCGGCCGTCCCAAGGGGCAGAAGCGGCCGGACATGTCGACGGCCCTGCTGGTGCGCCCGCTTGCGGAACTGACCGGGCGCCCGGTCCGCTTCGTGGAAGATTGCTGCGGGCCGGAGGCTCAGCGTGCGATTGCCACCATGACTCCGGGATCCATCGGGATTCTCGAGAATACCCGTTTCCATGCAGGCGAAGAAAAGAATGATCCGGACCTCGCCAGGGGAATGGCGGAGCTCGGCGACTATTATGTAAATGACGCCTTTTCCGCCGCGCACCGCGCCCATGCTTCGACCGAAGGGGTGGCGCGCTTGATTCCCGCCTTTGCTGGCCGCGCAATGGAAGCTGAACTCGAAGCGCTGGAGAAAGCCTTGGGCAACCCGGAGCGTCCGGTCATGGCGGTTGTCGGCGGGGCCAAGGTGTCAACCAAGCTCGCCGTGCTCGAGCATCTCGTCCACAAGGTCGATCACCTCATCATTGGCGGCGGGATGGCCAACACCTTTCTCGCATCGCGCGGGGTCAAGGTCGGCAAGTCGCTGTGCGAGCATGAGCTGACTGCGAAGGCCGCCGAGATTCTCGAGGAAGCAGAGCGGGCGGGCTGCACCGTTCACTTGCCCTATGATGTCGTCGTCGCGAAGGAATTCGCCGCCCACCCGCCAAGCCTGCGGACCTGCAACGTCCATGAGGTTGGCGCCGACGAGATGATCCTCGATGTCGGACCTGCAGCGGTTGAAGCGCTTGCCGATGCGCTCAAGACCTGCCGCACGCTTGTCTGGAACGGCCCGCTCGGAGCGTTCGAGACCCCGCCTTTCGACGCCGCTACCGTGGCGTTGGCGAAAACCGCAGCCGCTCTGACTCAGGAAGGATCGCTCGTATCGGTTGCTGGTGGCGGTGACACGGTTGCTGCGCTGAACCAGGCGGGCGTGACCGGCGACTTCAGATTTGTATCGACCGCCGGCGGTGCCTTTCTTGAGTGGATGGAAGGACGAACACTTCCGGGTGTTGCCGCGCTCCAGTGCTAATCTGAACGAAGGAATTGGCGATGAATGATCCGAGGATGATGGCGCAAATGGTTGGCGGCGCGGGCTTTATCGCCGCGCTGGACCAGAGCGGCGGCTCAACTCCCAAGGCGCTCAAGGGCTATGGCATCGAGGAAAGTGCCTACTCGGGCGAAGCTGAGATGTTCGAGCTGATCCATCAGATGCGGGTCCGGATCATCACCTCGCCGGTGTTCAACGGGCAGAAGGTGCTCGGCGCGATCCTCTTCGAGAAGACGATGGACGGGCAGGCGAATGGAGACCCGGTCCCCACGGCCCTGTGGAAGCGGGGCGTCGTTCCATTCCTGAAGATCGACAAGGGACTGGAGGACGAGTCGGACGGCGTTCAGTTGATGAAGCCCAATCCGGGTCTGGACGAGCTGCTTGCCCGCGCCGCAAAGCTCGGCGTGTTCGGCACCAAGATGCGCTCGGTCGTGAACCTCGCGTCCCGGCAGGGCATCGCCGCCGTTGTCCGCCAGCAGTTCGAAGTTGCCGAGCGGATCCTGTTCCACGGGCTGATGCCGATCGTGGAACCGGAAGTCTCGATTAAAAGCCCCGAGCGGGCGGAAGCCGATCAGATCCTGATGGAGGAGCTGATCAAGGCCCTGGATGCGCTGCCGGACCGCAAGCGCGTGATGCTCAAGCTGTCGCTTCCCGCTAAAGCCAACCTGTTCGCGCCGCTCGTCGCCCATCCTGCGGTCGCTCGCGTCGTTGCGCTGTCGGGGGGTTTCGCCCGGCCAGAGGCCTGCGACGAACTTGCGCGGAACACGGGGATCATCGCCAGTTTCTCGCGCGCCTTGCTCGAAGACCTGCGGCATCAGATGAGCGATCAGGAGTTCGATCGCGCATTGGGAGCAGCGATTGACCAGATCTACCAGGCGTCCGTGATGAAGGTCACCAATGGATGAAGACCCGGTCGGCACGGTCGGCTTGCCTCGACCGCGGCGGACCGAGCGGGCGAAGCTCTATTTGATCAGTCCGTTGGACGTTGCCGGTGGATTTCCAGATCGCCTGAAATCAGCACTCGACGGGGGGCCGGTCGCGGCGTTCCAGTTCCGGGTGAAGGGAATTGACCAGCATGAGGCGGCGCGGCTCGCCGAACCGCTTCAGGCAATCTGCGCCGAGCGGGAGGTCGCGTTCATCGTCAACGACAGCGCCTCTCTGGCGAAGCGCATCGGCGCGGATGGGGTGCATCTTGGCCAGGATGATGGGGACGTCCGCGATGCGCGCCGGCTGCTTGGTCCGTCGGCCCAGATCGGTGTCACCTGTCACGACAGCCGTCACCTGGCGATGGAGGCAGGGGAGGCGGGTGCCGATTACGTCGCCTTCGGTGCATTCTACCCGACGAGCACCAAGGAGACCAAGCATCGGCCGCAGCCGGAAATCCTCACCTGGTGGTCGTCGCTGTTCGAAGTGCCATCTGTCGCAATCGGAGGGATCACTCCGGACAATGCGCGCCCGCTGATCGAGGCAGGAGCCGATTTCATTGCGGTCTGTGGGTCCGTGTGGAGCGCCGATGACCCGGCAGCGTCAGTCGCCGCGTTCGATCAGGTGCTGGCTTGGCCTGGCTGATTCTTATCCTCGCCGGACTGCTCGAAGTGGTGTGGGCGTTCGCGATGAAGCAGTCCGACGGCTTCACGCGCCTCTGGCCTAGCGTGGTGACGATCGTCGCGATGCTCTTAAGCTTCGGCCTGCTGGCATGGGCCATGCGTTCGCTGCCGCTGGGAACGGCCTACACGGTTTGGACCGGGATCGGCGCGGTCGGAGCATTCCTGCTGGGCGTGGCGGTGCTCGGCGAAAGTCTGGGAGCAGTTCGGATCGCGGCGGCGCTGCTGATCGTCGGAGGCCTGGTGCTGATGAAGCTGGCTACCCCGGAGTAAGCTTGGCCACCAGGTGCTTGAGTGCTTGTGCATCCTCAAGCGCATCACCGCCGATGTCATTGTTGAAATAGGCCCAGGCGCATCGTCCGGCGCGCTGCTGCTCGCCTAGCCAGTGCGCCCATTCCTCCAGCTGCGCATCCGAGTAGCGCCCACGGTATTTCCCGCTCGTCCCGTGAAAGCGGACATATGCGGTGCGCCCGCTCGCCCACATCGGGGTCGCGCTCCCGGCCATATCGTGGACAACGAAGCCAACGCCGTGGCGGTCCAGCAGGTCCAGCACCTCCTCGGCATACCAGTCGCTCGACCGGAACTCGAACACATGCTCAAGGTCGGTGGGCAGCAGAGCGAGGAAGCTGGCAAGCCGGTCGTCGTCGCGGCGCATTTGTGGCGGCAGCTGGTAGAGCAGGGGTCCTAGGGTGCCGCCCAGCCGCCGGGCAAGAGTGATGAAGCGGCCCAGCGGTTCGGCGCAGTCGCGCAGCTTTTTCATGTGCGTGATGAAGCGGTTGACCTTGACCGCGTAGCGGAAGCCGGGCGGCGCCTGCTCGCGCCATTTGTCGAACGCGGCCTCGGACGGAAGCCGATAAAAACTGTTGTTGATTTCGACGGTCGCGAAGTCGGCTGCGTAGTGCTCAAACCAGCGCGATTGAGTCAGTTCGTGTGGATAGAAAATCCCGCGCCAATGGCGATACACCCAGCCCGAGCAACCGACGCGAATGGACGCGGACATGGAAAGAAGCCTCGGCTCTGTCGTTCAACCCATCAACCTGAACACTGCGAAGGAGATGGAGGTTGCGTATCAAACCGTTCAGCGGCGTGTTCGTCGGCCTGAGTTTGGCTGCAGCAACGATGGCGTCGGCTCAAACCGCACAGCAGCCGTCGAAGCCGGAGACTGCGAAGACGTGGGCTGCTCCTGGAACTCCAGGCTCTCCAATTATCGGCGAGATTTTCCATGCCCAGGTCCTGCTCGACGCCGCCGGCTTCTCGCCGGGTGTCATCGACGGTCGGTCAGGGCAGTCGATGACCAAGGCGATCGAGGGCTTTCAGGAGTCGCGCGGCCTGACCACGACCGGCAATCTGGACCCGGAGACGCGCAAGCAATTGCTGCTCGACAGCCGCCCGTCGACCCGCATCATTCGCCTGTCCGCAGCGGACGTCGGTGGACCCTTCGTCTACCCGATGCCGAAAAAGCCGGAGCAGCAGGCCAAGCTGAAGTTCCTCGGCTACCGCAACATGCTCGAAAAGCTGGCTGAACGCTATCACACAACGCCTGATACGATCGTCGCGCTGAATGGCCCGAAGAAGCTGATCGGTCCTGGACAGCAGCTTCGGTTGCCCAATGTTCTACCCTCTTCGCGCGACTATCAGGGGGTGAAGCCGCAGCATGCCGGCTGGTTCAGCGTACTCAATGTCGACGGCAATCAGCCTGAGGGCGATTCCATCATCGTCGATAAAAGCGAAGGCGTGCTGAAGGTCATTGACGCGCAGGACCGGCTGGTGGCTCAATTTCCGGTGACGATGGGTTCCGAGCATGATCCCCTGCCGATCGGCAAGTGGAAGGTGACGACCTACGCCTTTCTGCCGCCGTTTCACTATCAACCGGACCTGTTCTGGGACGTCGCCGACAGCAAGGAAGAGCAGCGGCTTCCGCCGGGGCCGAACGGGCCGGTGGGCGTAGCCTGGCTCGATCTCACCAAGGAGAATTACGGCATTCACGGCACCAGCGAGCCCAACACCATTGGCCGTGCCGAAAGCCATGGCTGCATCCGCATGACCAATTGGGATGTGCTTCGGCTGACCCGCATCCTCAAGCCCGGCTTTGCTGCGGTTTTCCGGGCGTAACGCAGATGGGCCGGAAAGCGACCATCGTCAGCACCGTCGTCGTCACGGCGGTGCTGGCCAGTGCTTTCTGGATTTTTTTCTACAACATCTACCAGGCGCCTCTCAGCCCGGCCGGAGAGGTCAGCGCTTCTGGCCAAACGAAGGTCGTTGCCATGCCCAACGCTCCTCCCGTCGAGGTTGCCGAGGGGCTTGTGGTCGGTCCTGCCGGGCTCGCCATTCCCGTCGAAGGCGTGAAGCGGGACGACCTGGTGGACACGTTCAGCCAGGCCCGCGCCGGCGGAGCGCGGGTGCATGATGCGATCGACATCATGGCCACCGAGGGCACGCGGGTGCTCGCTGCCGCACCGGGTACCGTCGAGCGGCTGTTCTTCAGTGACGGCGGCGGCGGGATCACGGCCTACGTCCGCTCGGACGATGGACGCTGGAGCTACTACTACGCCCATCTGAAGGGCTATGCACCTGGCCTATCGGAGGGGCAGCGGGTTGAGCGGGGCCAGGTTATCGGCTTCGTTGGAGCCTCGGGCAATGCCGCCCCGTCCGGCCCGCATCTTCACTTTGCGATTAACCGCATGGGCCCTGGTGATCGCTGGTGGCAGGGAGCACCGGTCAATCCTTATCCGCTGCTTGCCGGAAAGCGGGGCAGCGGGTAGGGAGCGCCCGCAATTCCACCTATTCCGCATGCTGCGGGCGTGTCGCGAGACAGGCCCGGCCGGACGGTTCGAGGACAAGCATATGAAGATCAGTGGCGTGGACATCCGTCCCGGCAACATCATCGAATATGAAGGCGGCATCTGGCGCGCGGTCAAGATCCAGCACACTCAGCCTGGCAAGGGCGGCGCCTATATGCAGGTTGAGCTCAAGAACCTGATCGACGGCCGCAAGAACAATGTCCGGTTCCGCAGCGCCGAGACGGTTGAGCGGGTTCGGCTCGACACCAAGGATTTCCAGTTCCTGTTTGCCGACGGCGACATGCTGACCTTCATGGACAAGGAGAGCTATGAGCAAATCAGCCTCCCGCGCGATCTGCTTGGCGACGCCGCGGCGTTCCTGCAGGACGGAATGGACGTGGTGATGGAGCTTCATGAGGAGCGTCCAATCTCGGTCCAGTTGCCTGACCAGATTGAAGCCACCATCGTCGAGGCCGACGCGGTCGTGAAGGGCCAGACCGCCAGTTCGAGCTACAAGCCGGCGATCCTCGACAACGGCGTTCGCGTGATGGTCCCGCCGCACATTACCGCCGGCACCCGCATCGTGGTCGATGTCTACAACCAGGAATATGTGAAGCGGGCCGACTGATGCTGGGGCCGGCGGTGCGGATGCGGCGGGCGGCGCTCGCTGATCTGGACGTGTTAGCGCCGCTGTTCGACGACTACCGCGTCTTCTACCGGCAGGTTTCCGATCCGGCGACCGCACGCGCCTTCCTGGGGGCACGGATCGAGGCGGATCAATCGGTGATCTTCATCGCCGAACTGGACGGCACCCCGGCCGGCTTCACTCAACTCTATCCAAGCTTTACCTCGGTCGGCATGCGTCGCGCCTACATCCTCAACGATCTGTTCGTGACGCCTGCCGCGCGCTGCCGCGGAGTCGCGAGGGGATTGCTTGAGACTGCGGTCGAGTTCGCGCGCGGCGAGGGGGCGGCACGGCTGACGCTTTCGACTGCGGTCGACAATCACGCGGCGCAGGCGCTCTACCGAGCAGCGGGGTGGAAACAGGACGAGGCGTTCCTCGTATTCAACAAGGCATTGGATTGAACTCATGGTTGCCCATTCCGGCCTGATCACCGTCATGACCCGCGCTGCCCGCAAGGCGGCGCCGCGGCTTCGCCGTGACTTCGGTGAAGTTGAGCAGCTGCAGGTTTCCAAGAAGGGGCCGGGTGATTTTGTCACCATGGCCGACAAGCGGGCTGAGCAGTCCATTGTCGAGGAGTTGCGCAATGCGCGGCCCGGCTGGGGCATGGTGCTCGAAGAGGGTGGGATCGTCGAAGGCGAACCGGGCCAGCCTCGCTGGATCGTCGACCCGCTCGATGGCACGACCAATTTCCTTCACGGCATCCCCCATTTCTCGATAGCAATCGCGGTCGAGGACCCGCGCGGTGCCGGCGGCCGTCCGGAGATCACGCATGGGCTGGTGTATCAGCCACTGACCGACGAGACTTTTTGGGCGGAGAAAGGGCGCGGCGCATGGCTTCACGACCGGCGCCTGCGGGTCTCGGGCCGACGCTATCTCGACGAGGCGCTGATCGGCACCGGAATCCCGCATGTGGGACGCGGCGACATCGCCCGCTGGACCCGCATCTATTCCGCCATCGCGCCCGAGGTGTGCGGCATCCGCCGTTTCGGGTCGGCCGCGCTTGACCTCGCCTGGGTTGCCGCCGGGCGGATGGACGGGTTCTGGGAAGACGATCTGGACATTTGGGATGGAGCGGCCGGCCTGTTGCTTGTGAAGGAAGCGGGCGGCTTCATCACCGACTATCGCGGTCAGGACCGCTCCTTCGAGCGGCGGGAATATCTCGCTTCCAATGCCGAGCTGCACAGCAAACTGCACAAGCTGCTGGCAGGTGCGCTGCGCTAAGCGAAAAGGCGAAAACTTCCCATGTTCCGGTGGTTGCGGCGGGCTTCGCGCTGGCCTAAGAGCCGCGGCAGTTCCGCCCCCGGGAGTGTGTCTTGACCAGCGTTGCCGCCGGTTATCTGCCGATCCTGCTGTTTCTCGCCGTGGCCCTGCTGCTGTCGGCGACGTTCGTCGTCGCGCCGATGCTGGTGAGCCGCCTTACTGGCGCCCATCGGCCGGACCCCGCGAAGCTCAGCGAGTACGAATGCGGTTTCCCGGCGTTCGAGGATAGCCGCGCTCAGTTCGACGTGCGCTTCTACCTGGTCGCGATCCTGTTCATCGTGTTCGATCTGGAAGCCGCCTTTCTCTATCCGTGGGCCGTTTCGCTCGTCGGGACGGGCTGGGCCGGATGGGGCGCGATGATGGTCTTCCTGGCGGAGCTTGGGCTCGGCCTTGCCTACGCGTGGAAGAAGGGAGCGCTCGAATGGGAGTGATGCTCGACCCCCACGCCAACCCGCACCCAACCGAGGAGGAGCTGGCGCGCGCTGCCGGACTCGTTCCCGGCGGGCCGGAGATGAAGCGCTTCGAGGAAATGCGCGCGGAACTCGACGAAAAAGGGTTCCTGGTCACGACGACGGAGGATCTGTTTCACTGGGCGCGGACCGGCTCGCTGTGGTGGATGACCTTCGGCCTGGCTTGCTGCGCGGTCGAGATGATCCACGCCAACATGCCGCGCTATGATCTTGAGCGGTTTGGCGTCGCTCCCCGGGCCAGCCCGCGCCAGTCGGACGTGATGATCGTCGCGGGAACGCTGTGCAACAAGATGGCTCCCGCGCTTCGCCGCGTCTACGACCAGATGAGCGAGCCGCGCTACGTCATTTCGATGGGCAGCTGCGCCAATGGCGGCGGCTATTACCATTACAGCTACTCGGTTGTGCGCGGCTGCGACCGCATCGTCCCGGTGGACATCTATGTTCCGGGGTGCCCCCCGACCGCCGAAGCGCTGATCTACGGCGTGATGCAGTTGCAGCGGAAAATCCGCCGCCAGGGTTCCATCGAACGCTAATGGCGACTTCAGCACCCCGGACCGCGCCCAATGATGGGGTTATCGAGGCTGCGTCCGCGGCGCTCGGCGACGCATTGATCCGGTCGATCGATGCGGTCGGCGAGATCACGCTGACGGTCGCGCGTGAGCGGTTGGTTGAGGTCTGCCGATCGCTGCGGGACACTCCGGGACTTGAGTATCAGCAGCTGATGGAAATCGCCGGTGTCGACTATCCCGAGCGGCCAGAGCGGTTCGAGGTCACCTATCATCTGCTGTCGCTGACCCTGAACCGGCGAATCCGGGTGAAGGTGTCGACGGACGAGGTGACTCCGGTGCCCTCGCTGACCTCGCTATGGCCGGTGGCCGGGTGGCTCGAGCGCGAGGTGTTCGACATGTACGGAGTGATCTTCGCCGGGAATGACGACCTGCGGCGAATTCTCACCGACTATGGTTTCGAGGGCTTCCCGCTGCGCAAGGATTTCCCGCTCACCGGTCATGTCGAGGTCCGCTATTCGGAGGCCGAGAAGCGGGTGGTCTACGACCCGGTGCGTTTGCCGCAGGATTTCCGGACCTTCGATTTCCTGATGCCGTGGGACGGTCCGGAGTATCGCTTGCCCGGCGATGAGAAGGCGGTCGGGCAGGAGCCTGGCGCTCCGACGCCCGCTCCTCCCCCCAGCACACCGGTGGTGAATGCGGAAACCAGGGCAGAAACCCCCAAGGTCACGGAAAAGCCGTCGGACACTGGCGCGGGCGCTCCTGGCGATGCTCAGGCACACAAGGAAGCCCGCAAGCCCGCAGCGAAAAAAGCGCAGAACGCGGGCGGCAAGACGCAGGATGGCGACGCATGACCGAGCGCGTCGAAGTGATGGTTGGCGCGCCCGGCGACAAGCCGACGGCGGGCGACGAGAGCGTCTCCAACTACACGATCAACTTCGGTCCGCAGCATCCCGCCGCGCACGGCGTGCTTCGGCTGATCATGGAGCTTGACGGGGAAATCGTCGAGCGGGTCGATCCGCACATTGGACTGCTTCATCGCGGAACCGAAAAGCTGATCGAGTACAAGACCTACGCTCAGGCGCTGCCTTACTTCGACCGGCTCGACTATTGCTCGCCGATGTCGATGGAGCACAGTTTCGTGCTCGCCGCCGAGAAGCTGATGGGCCTCGAGGTGCCGATCCGCGCCCAGTACATCCGCGTGCTGATGGCGGAGCTGACCCGCATCAAGAACCATATGCTCAACCTCGGCAGCCACATCATGGACGTCGGGGCGATGACCCCGAACCTGTGGCTGTTCGAGCTGCGCGAAGATCTGATGCAGATCTATGAGCAGGTGTCCGGCGCGCGGATGCATGCGAACTACTTCCGCGTCGGCGGAGTCCATCAGGACATCCCGCCGGCGGTACTCGCCAACATCGGCGATTTTCTCGACAACCGCCTGAAGCTGTTCGAGGACGCGATCAGCCTTGTCGCCGACAATCGCATCTTCAAGCAGCGCAACGTCGACATTGGCATTGTCAGCAGGAATGACGCAATCGCTT
>CAMLKX010000051.1 GCA_946480515.1 uncultured Sphingomonadaceae bacterium
CTTCTGTTCTGCTGTTCTATCTGTTCAAGACGTGGATGCCCGACTTCCCGTTCATGAACCGGATGGGCCTGGTATTCCTGATCAGCCTCGCCTTGGCAGTCGTGATCAGCCTGATGCGCCCGGCCAGGGTCGACTCCAACCGCGTCACGATGGAGGGCGTAACTTTCGGAACCCCGCCGATCTTCAACATTGCGGGCGTCGGTGTCATCCTCATCCTGATCGCGCTGTACGCCACCTGGTGGTAAGCCGCTTGTGAGCGAGTTCATCGCCGTCGACTGGGGAACGACTAACCGGCGCGCCTATCGCATCAGCGATGGCCGGGTGGTTGCCAGCGAGGGCGATGACCGCGGGGTCAAGGCGGTCCAGCGGGAGCAATATGAGGCCGAGATCGCTGGCATTCGCGAGCGGCTCGGCGATCTGCCGATGCGGCTGGTCGGCATGGTCGGTTCAACCATCGGCTGGCGCGACGTTCCCTATGTCCGCGCCCCGGCCTCGCTGGAGACGCTTGCGGCGGGTCTGTGCTGGATCGACAGCCGAACCGCGATCGTCCCCGGAATTGCGCAACATGATCCCGGAGCGCCGGACGTGATGCGCGGCGAGGAGGTTCAAATCTTCGGCGCGCTCGCGGCCGGCCTAATCCCGGCCGATGCGATCGTCTGCCAGCCGGGAACGCACTGCAAATGGGCGACATTGCGCGCTGGGATGCTGACTTCCTTCCTCACGGCGATGACCGGCGAGTTGTTTGCCTTGTTGAGCAAGCACAGCGTCCTGGCTGCTCAACTCGCCCAAGCCGACAATGATGATCGCGCGGCCTTCCAAGAGGGCGTGATCGCGGGATCGAAAGGCGATCTGCTCGGATCGCTGTTCCGGGTCCGGGCAGCGGGGCTGCTTGGGTTCCGCCCGGACACGGTGGCTGCAAGCTACGCAAGCGGGCTGCTGATCGGGGCCGATGTGGCGGCCCGCGACCTTCGTAAAGTGATCCATGTGCTTGCCGACCCGGAGCTCGGGGATCGCTATGCGTTGGCCATCGCCCAACTGGGTGGTGAGACTGTCCGAATCGAGAGCGAAGACGCATTCGTCGCCGGAGTGACTGCTATCGAGAAAGTGTCGCAATGACCAACCAGGCCCGATTTGATGCCGCGTTCCAGGCGTGTCCGCTGATCGCCATCCTTCGCGGCGTGAAGCCGGACGAGGTAGTGGAGATCGGTGAGGTGCTGGTCGCAGCCGGCATCACCCTGATCGAAGTTCCGCTCAATTCTCCCGATCCGCTTCGGAGCATCACGCGTCTTGCTTCGGCGATGGCGGACCGGGCGGTGATCGGAGCCGGCACTGTGCTTGATCCCGAGTCAGTTGATGCTGTCGCCGCCGCGGGTGGCACGCTGATCATCTCGCCGAACATGGACGAGGCGGTGATTACCCGCGCGGCAGACCAGGGATTCGTTTCAATCCCCGGCTTCGGCACAGTCAGCGAGGCGTTTCGCGCGCTGAAGGCCGGCGCGTGGGCGCTAAAGCTGTTTCCGGCAGAAGCGTTTCAGCCGCAGGTGCTCAAGGCCATGGGCGCGGTGATCCCGCGAGGAACGCGCATTCTTCCGGTCGGCGGCATCAAGCCGGAGACGATGGCGACCTGGCAATCGGCTGGTGCGGCCGGCTTCGGATTGGGCTCAGCGCTGTATCAGGCGGGGATGAGTCCGGCTGATGTCGCCGAGCGGGCGCAAGCCTTTGTCGACCGGCTGAGGACCTATCCCGCGACCGTATAGCCGCCGTCGACATAAAGCGTCTGGCCGGTAATCCAGCTTGCCGCCGGGCTGGTCAGGAACAGGATCGCATTGGCGATGTCCGCCGGCACGCCCAGCCGGCCGAGCGGAGTGCGGGCGAGGGTCGGCTTCAGCCAATCCTCCTGCTGGAACGTTCCGGCGGTCATCTTGCTCTCCGTCAGTCCCGCCGCCACCGAGTTGGCGCGGACCCCGCGCGCGCCCCATTGGACCGCCATCGTCTTGGTCAAGCCGACGAGGCCCGTCTTGGCGGCTCCATAGCCGGGCACGATACCGATCCCGAAATAGCTGCTCATCGACCCGATGCCGACCACCGATCCGCCGCCCTCGAGCTTGCTATCGGCCAGAAGGTCGATCGTTCGGCGCGCCATCCGAAAGGCGGAGTTTAGCAGCATGTTGACGGCGCGGTCGAAAATTTCCGGTTCCCATTCGTCGAGGCCGAGGCTGGGCAGCGCCATGCCCGCGTTGTTGACCAGAATGTCGAGCCGCGACAGCGAGCCGGCCACCGCGTCGATATTCTCGTGATTTTCGACATCCAGCTGCTGGTAGCGATAGCCCGACAGGTCGGCATCATAGTCCGCGGCACTGGCCCGCGTGCCGGTGATCGTGACCTCCGCGCCAGCCTCGCGATAGGCCGCGGCCGTCGCTGCGCCGATCCCGCTGGTGCCGCCGGTGACCAGCACGTGGGCAGCGGAATAATCATAAGTCGGTAACGTCATACACTCTCCCTGTGCGCCAGCGAGCAGCGCGAAGCCTCGCTGTGTTGTCTCATGTCAGGATGAACGCGGGTCCGATCCTCGGACGTCAGTTGAACTCCAGGATCACCTTCGCCGATTTCGCCGCGTCGCGCGCGGTGTCGAGCGCCTGATTGAACTGGTTGAACGGGATCCGGTGACTGATCATCGGGCTGAGGTCGATTTCGCCTGAAGAGATCATGTCGATCGCTTCTCCGAATTCCGCATGCCGGCCGAGCGCGATCGATCCGATCAGCATGATCTCGTTCATCATGACCTTGAACAGATCGACCGGGCACGGCTTCTTGTAGAGCGCAATAATGGAAATCCGGGCGCGGAACTTCGCCGCCGCGATGACCTCGGTCAGGGCAGGCGGTGCGCCCGCCGCATCGATGAACACGTCGGTATCGATATAGCGCTGACCCAGGCGATTACCCTCGCCATGCGCCTGCGCCAAGGCTTCGGTCATCGACCCGGTCGAGACATTGATCGTCGACGCGGCACCCAGTTGCCGTGCGCGTTCAAGGCGGCTTTCCTCGCGGTCGATGATGGCGATGTTCTTCACGCCGCGGTGGCGCAGCATCGCAACGGCGCACAGGCCGATCGGTCCCGCGCCAATGACCGCGACCTTGTCGTCGGGTGTCACGTCGACCAGGTTGATGCCATGCAGCGCAACCGATAGCGGCTCGGCAAGAGCAGCGAGTGCGGCCGGCACATGGGCAGGGACGGGGTAGATCGAGGATCCAATTTCCGCATCGGGCACCAGGATGAACGGAGCCATGCCGCCTTCCGGACCGCCATTGCCGATGTTGCGATCGTCTGGATTGACCGCCACGCGCATCCCCGCCGAAACCCCTTTGACGTCCTTGCCGACGCGTTCGACAATCCCGGAGAACTCGTGACCAATGGGCATCGGTTCGGACACTGGCGCGCCGGTTCCGCCAGTCGCAATATAGCCAAGATCGCTGCCGCAGATGCCGCAGGCCTCGACCCGCACCACGACGTCATTCGGGCCCGGCTCGGGCACCGCAACCTCGTCGAGCCTGACGTCGTTCGGGCCATGAATTCGGGCCAGTTGCATCGTCGTCATCGCCAGTTCCTTCGTTCAATCGGGCTTTTTGAATCGGCCCGCCTTCTAACCTAAATCTTTGGGAAGCTGCAGAAATTCCAGCACCAGCGGATCACCCGCCCGCTCGCAATAGGCGTAGCCGATCCCGGGAGCCGGTCGGGCACTCCAAACCTCTTCATAACCCAAACCGCGCACCCGCCCCAGCCAGACATCGAGGTCGTCGATCCGGTATCTGAGATGGTGCATGCCCTCGCCGCCGCGCTGAATGAAGTCACGGTGCGGCGTGGCGCCCTCGATCCATTCGATCAGCTCAATCTCGATATCGCCCGCGCGGCCGAACGCGAACTTCAGCTCGAAGGGCGTGGGCTCGGCGCCGCGATAGGACGCCGTCTGCCCGCTAAAGTCCGGCACGGTGAAGGGACCAAATAGCGGCTCGTAAAGGGCAATGGCGCGATTCAGGTCCTTGACCACGAAGCCGATCTGGTCCGGTTGCGGCAGGTCCGGAAGAGCCTCGGACAGGGCTGGAGGGGTGCTGCTCATCACGAACTACCACAGCACCCGCTGCTGCAGCTGTGACCGGCGGTCGCGAATGATCTGATCGCGCTCCTGGGGGGTCACGGTCCGCATGTCGCCAGGCAAATGCTGCATGACAGCGTTCATCGAAACCTTTTGCGCGATTGGCATCGGCGTGGAACTGCAATCGGTCCAGCGTCCCTGGATGATGCCGCTCGGGTAACCGGCGGTGTCGAGCCAATTGTGGACGCCCGGGTCCTTGGCCGAGACGACGACACGCAGCTTGCCGTCGCCGTTGCGGTGCCATTGCGCCCCATTGAGGCTGCTGTGATTGTTGTACCAGTCGGTCGTTTCGAACACCTCGTTGGTCAGCAGCAGCGACGCATAGGCGACCTGATCGGGGTAATCGGTTTCGATGATCAGCGCTTCGTCATCGGTCAGGTCGTACACGGTCTCATAATAGAATTGGCCAAACAGTCCGCCGAAGCCTCCGACCACGTCCCATTCCTTGAACCGGTCGTTGACGTAACCTTCGCGCCGCAGCCCATGGACACGGTCGACCAGCAGCATGGCGGTGTGCTTGATGCCCGGAACCAGGCGCCTGATCCGCTGTTCGACATCAGCCGCCGCCGGCCTGCGCCGCGCCGGCGGGATGTCGATACGCTCGATCGACAGCAAGGGATCGCGTTCGGTGGCCCAGTCATAGGCCACCTGCCGCAGGTTGAGCATGTTGGTATTCGGATTGAGTTCCCACCAGCTGCCCTCATAGCCCTCCGGCCGTTCAGGGCTCAGGATCACGTCGAACGGCGCGTCGGGACCTCCGGGAAGCTCATTGAGATCATGATAGCCGAGCGCCTGGATCTGTCCTCCCGGCGCTGGCGGGCCGTACATTCCGATCTTTGCGATTCCGAGCGATCCCTTGCGTCCGCGCAGCCGATAGCTGCCGCCCGGCGTGATCTGAGTCTCGCGGTAAACGGTGTCGGCATTGGGCTGGTAGATGTTCAGCACCACGTTGAGGGCTGGCAGGAACATCGGATGGTCGCCGCCCGGCGCCACCGCGGCGATGCCACGCGTCGCCATCGCGGCCAGCAACAGGCGGCCCGCCTCCTGCTGGGTCTGCGGATCGTCGCGCAGATGTTCGGGCAGCTTCTCGATGATCTGCGGCGCAAGGTCGCGCAGCCCGTCGAGCATGTGGTTCCAGGCGGAAATGAGGGAGCCGGCTTCGGTCATAAGATATTCCTTGCGCGATTGGGTCTGCGTGAAACTTGGTTCTTCGTCAGGCGCGGACTTTCGTTTCCGCCTTCACCGGGAACGCGTCGAAGTAGAAGGCGAATCGTTCGCGCAGGGCGTCCGGATTGACTCCGAAATCGCGTTCCAGATGATAGATCATCCGTCCTTCCTTGCCGCGCGGATGGCTTTCGACATAGTCCGCTACCGCCTGGCGAGCCTCCTCCGTCATCGGCAGTCCGGCCTTGGCGAGAATCTTCTCCGCCGTGGCCAGGTCGTCAGCCATGAATTCGTGGAACGGCACGTCTAGGCTCTGTTCGGCGGGCCAAACATGCCGGTCATTCATGCACGCGCGCAGCAGATGCTCGATGCGGTCAGTCCAATAATTGATCACCGTCTTGGCATCGAACCGCTTGCGATTGATCCGCATCGTGTAGGCTTGCATCGTCACTGCCGACTGGATCACCGCAACCGGGTCGCGGTGGGTGATGGCGACGAATGCGTCCGGGAACACCGCCTTGAGCACCGGAAGCTGCTCAAGATGCTGCGGGCATTTGAGTACCCAGCGCTTGGCCCCATGCCGCCGCTGCAGCAGCTTCAGGACCGTCTTCATATATTCATAATGGGGTGTCTGATCAGTGCTGTAATAATGGTCGCGCCATCCCGGGACGAGCGAAAGCCACTCGAAATTATAGGAGGCGAAGTCCGGACCCATGAGTTCCAGCTCCTCATGGATATGGTCGGGATTCATCGGGTGCATGGCGGCCAGCAGCGGGGTGGTGACCTGCATCCCGGCCCAAGCGTCGGCGCAGCGTTGATAGCGCGGGTCGACGCCGCCAGGCAGCGCCTGCTCACCGGGTAGGGGAACCGGTTCGTAGCTTTCCCAGAGTGGCAGTGAATGGAG
Source organism: uncultured Sphingomonadaceae bacterium (assembly GCA_946480515.1). The sequence goes on from CAMLKX010000051.1 coordinate 6,220, forward strand.
CCGCGGGTCCGCCGCGATCAGATTGACGAGGTGGGTTGTGCCGGATCGGGGAAGGCCGGCGATGATGATCGGCCGGTCGATTTTTTCATCGTGGATGCCGGGATCCTTCTTCAGCGCATCCTGGATCAGCAGCCGGTTCGACGAGTAGCGGACCGCATAACTGTAAAGGCTTCGGCGGGTCAGGTTGGTGAGGTCCTTGTCCGAGTCCCACTCGTTCAAGAGCAGGTTTAGCCGCTCGCGAAAATCGTCCGGCCCGAAATCGGCGAGACCTGTCCGTTCCCGTGCTGCGTTGAGCACCGCCTCTTCGGTCAGTGTCACCGGGTTGGCATCGCCATAGGCAAGCGCGGCTTTCTGCGCTTCCGTCAGCTGCGGATCGAACAGGTCGTCGATCGAAATGTCATTGGACGTCATCATTTTTCCATTTTTTCCAAAGGTGCGACCAGCGCAGCCACCATCATGGCCTCCAGATCGGCGGTGAATGTCTGCACACTGGCGTGGTTCAAGGGCGTGCCCGAGCTTTCGAGCAGGTGCGAATAGTCGGCCAGCCCGTGGAAGAGCATGACGCTGGCGATGACCAGGCGGCGTCCCGCAACATGCCCAGGGATTGCGCGATCGGCGAGCGCCTGGTGAAGCATCCGGTTGAGCCGGCCGGTGAGCGGCGCGGTGAACGGAGCAGAGTCGCCGCGGCGGAGCGTAAGCGTGTGGACCGCGATCAGCTGCGCGTTGAGACGAACGAATTCCTTGCCGCCATCCGCGTCCAGGAGCTTGGCGGCGACCGGCCGCACGAAGGCAGCCACGACATCTTCGATCGGCGGGGTACTGCCCGTGGCTTCCATCGCGTCGAACATTCCGTCGCGCTGGTGCGCGATCCCCGGAATATGCTTGTCCAGGATCGCCTGGATCAAACCGTCCTTGTTGCCGAAGTGATATTGGCAGGCGCTGGCGTGACGCTGCTCCGCGGCCTTGTTGATCTCATTGAGGGAGACCGCCTGAATGCCCTTCTCGGAAAAAAGCCGTTCGGCGACACTGATCAATTTCGCGCGAGTAGTAGGTGGTGTTGGCACGTCGTGTCGTGGCTGCTCAAGCGCCTCAAAAACCCAGTCTTTTCCAGCGATGGCTTTCGAGACCTGCACGCGATCACCTTGATTGGTGAGGTCTCACTAATCCGCTGATAAAGCGATTACAAGCGCTTCCCGTCGCTAGCGACTTGCGCGGCAACCAGTGGCGACACTCGGCTGACGACGGCCTCAACACCGCTCGAATTCGGGTGGATGCCATCCGCCAGCAGCAGGTCACGCCGGCCGATCACCCCTTCAAGCACGAAGGGATACAGAGGAGCTTCGAATTTTCTGGCGAGCTCCGGATAGATTCGGTCGAACTGCGCGGAATAATCCGCGCCCATGTTGCGTGAGGTGCGCATGCCGGCCAGCATCGCCGGGATTTTGCGGCGCTCCAGCTCGGCCAGGATGGACTCCAGATTGCTGCGGGTCGTGGCGGGATCGAGGCCGCGCAACATGTCGTTGCCGCCGAGGCCAACAATCACGAGGTTCGGCTTGCGAGCTAATCCATCGAGCGTGAACGCCAGCCTCGCCAGGCCCGCTGCCGTGGTGTCACCGGAGACGCTGGCGTTGACGACCGTGGCTTTGATTCCCCGCTCGTTGAGTGCTCGTTCGAGGACCGGCGCAAAGCCTTCCTCGGGACCGAGTTGGTATCCCGCGAACAAGCTATCGCCGAACGCCACGATCAGCTTCGAGTCAGCCTGCACCTCATTCGGAGCAGAGGAGTCTTGCTGAACCGCCACCCTGTTTTGCTCGGGGGTGGAGGGGGAGCAGGCGATCGCCAGTTGGACAATCATCAGGAGCGCTCCATACAGCTTCAATTCACGCGCCAACGGGTTTCCCTCTCTCATGCATGCTCCGGTCGACCTTTCCACTATCGCGGTCCGCGCGCGCGAAGTCACGCTGACGCTTGGCAGCCGCAAGGCGCCGGTGGACATTCTGAAAGGCATCGACCTCGACATTGTGCGCGGCGAGAGCGTTGCCATCCTCGGTGCATCCGGATCGGGCAAATCATCGCTGATGGCGGTGCTGTCGGGAATTGAGCGGGCAAGCGGCGGCAGCGTGTCCGTGGCCGGGGTGGATTATGGCTCCCTCGACGAGGATGGGCTGGCCGAGGCCCGGCGCGGCCGCATCGGCATCGTGCTGCAATCGTTTCACCTGCTCCCGACCATGACGGCGCTTGAAAATGTGGCGGTGCCGCTCGAGCTGTGCGGGCATTCCGATGCGTTCGAAAGAGCGGCGGCGGAGCTCGAAGCAGTGGGGCTCGGCCACCGCCTCGGGAACTATCCCGCGCAGCTTTCCGGTGGCGAGCAACAGCGGGTGGCGATCGCGCGGGCGATGGCGCCGGGACCGGCACTCCTGTTCGCGGACGAGCCGACCGGAAACCTTGATGCGGCGACCGGCGCGGCGATCATCGACCTTCTCTTCAGCCGTAAACAGGCGACACAGGCTACACTCCTGATCATCACCCATGACCCGGCGTTGGCCCGACGCTGCGACCGAGTCCTGCACATGAGCGACGGCCGGATCGTGGCCGGGTGAGGACGGCGCGGCCTCTTGGGTGGACCCATGCCTGGCGGATCGCTCGCCGCGACCTCCAGATCGGGTTTCGCGGGCTGCGACTGCTGTTTATCTGCCTGCTGCTCGGCGTCGGAACGCTTGCCGCAATCGGCAGCCTGACCGCGGCCGTTGCCGGGGAGATTGCTGCGCGCGGCCAGCTGTTCCTTGGCGGCGATGTCGAGATCGCCATGACCCAGCGCGAGGCGGGTGACGAGGAATTGCGGGCGCTCCGCCAAATCGGGACGGTCAGCGGGACGATCCGGCTGCGGGCGATGGCTCAAGCAGATGGAGCCAGGCCTGTCCTCACAGAGCTGAAGGGCGTTGACCGGGCCTATCCGCTCTACGGCACACTGGACGTGCAGGACGGCACGTTCCGCCCGCTTGCGGCCGGAGACATGCTGATCAGCCCGGCGCTGGGCGAGCGTCTTGGCATCGGACGAGGCGACCGGCTGAGCTATGGCGGCGCCGAGTTCACGGTCGTCGGGCTGATCGCCAACGAACCCGATCGCGTTGGCGAAGGCTTCACTCTGGGGCCGGTCGCGATCGTCTCGCTCGACGGGCTGCGGCGCACGGGCCTGATTCAACCCGGCAGCCTGTTCACAAGCAAATATCGCGTTCGGCTGCCCCCAGGCGCGGATGCAGCGGCCGTGCGGTCGACCCTTGAGCAGCGCCATGCGTCGGCGGGCTGGGAGATCAAGGACCGGGACGGGGCCGCGCCGGGCACAACCCGCTTTTTCGAGCGCATGGGCCAGTTCCTGTCACTGATCGGACTCGCCGCGCTGACGATTGCCGGCATTGGTGTCGGCAACGGCATTGCCTCCTATCTGGGATCGAAACGTGGTGCGATCGCGACACTCAAAATCCTCGGTGCGACGGCATCGGACATCGAGCGGATTTACCTGCTTCAGCTGGCCACTGTCGCGTTGGCTGCGATCGGCTGCGGATTGATCACGGGGGTTTTGATCCCGCCGCTTGCCGTTAGTCTTGCCGGTGACGTGCTGCCGGTGAAACCGGGCTTCACCGTCCACCCGCTGCCGCTCCTGACCAGCGCAGTTTACGGAGTGCTGGTTGCGCTGATCTTTGCCGTGCCGCAGCTGGCCAAAGCGCGGGTTGAGCCCGCGGCGGCCATCTTTCGCGAACTGGTCGAGCAGCGCCGGGTGCGGGACAGCCGGGCGATCCTGATTGTCGCGATGGCAGCGGCGGCCATGGTTGCGATC
>CAMLKX010000052.1 GCA_946480515.1 uncultured Sphingomonadaceae bacterium
GGCGATCTGGCTCATCTCCCGGTTTGACCGTTCGCCCCGGGCGGCGCTCGACAAGGCCGGCTATCCTGCGCAACGGGTCCGCGCGGAGACCGGCATCGGCGCCTTTTCCGCCACTGATCACTGATGGTGCACCGCCAGAGCGGTGAACGGCAAAATGTTCGGAACGCTGAACCCGCTATCCAGTTGAGGCTGCGGTAAAGGTGAGAAGTCAGGTTTCGCACTCACCGACCTGCGGGAGAAGCGGCGATCAGCACGCCCGTTGATTGCGGAAATCTCCTCGCCGGCTGAGGAGAGCCGCGTTGACCAATTTCATGTTCGCGACCGGGATCGAGAACAGCATCCCGACGATCAACGGCGGCCGCACCCGCGTCGACCAGATGGAAGCGGCGGATCATTATCGCCGCTGGCGTGAGGATTTCGACTGCGTTGAAGACCTTGGGATCCGTTTTCTCCGTTTCGGCCCTCCACTCCACCGCACCTTTCTTGGTCCGGAACGATATGACTGGGAATTCGCCGATCTGACGCTGAGGGATTTGCGAGAACGAGGCATCACCCCGATCGTCGACCTGTGCCATTTCGGTGTTCCGGACTGGATCGGCAACTTCCAGAACCCGGACTTTCCTCAACTCTTTGCCACCTATGCTGCGGCGTTCGCTGAGCGCTATCCCTGGGTTCAATTGTACACGCCGGTGAACGAGATGTTCATCTGCGCCATGTTCTCCGGAATGTATGGCTGGTGGAACGAGCAGCTGACCAGTGACGTCGGCTTCGTCACGGCCCTGAAGCACCTCGTCAAAGCGAATGTGCTGGCGATGGTGGAAATCCTCAACCGCCGGTCGGACGCGATTTTCATTCAGTCTGAATCATCCGAATATTTCCACGCCGACAGCCCAGCGGCGATTGGTCCTGCGGAGAAATTGAACAGCCGCCGGTTCCTTAGCCTGGACCTGAACTACGGCCGGCGCGTCGACAGCGAAATGTATGAATTCCTGATGGATAGCGGGATGACCCGGGAGGAATATCACTTCTTCCTCCACAACCGGCTCAAGCAGCACTGCATCCTCGGCAACGATTATTATTGGACCAACGAGCATCGCGTGCACGCCGATGGCCGCACAGAGGCCTCAGGCGAGGTCTTCGGCTATTCCGAGATCACGCGGCAATATCATAATCGCTACCGCGTTCCGATCATGCATACCGAGACGAACCTGCGCGAAGGCCCCACGGGTCAGGAAGCGGTGCATTGGCTGTGGAAAGAATGGGCGAACGTGCTGCGCTTGCGCAACGTCGGCATCCCGACGGTGGGCTTCACCTGGTACAGCCTGATCGATCAGGTCGACTGGAATGTCGCCCTGCGTGAGCAGAACGGCGTCGTCGACCCCCTTGGGCTGTTCGACATGGACCGCAACATCCGCAACGTCGGGCGCGCCTACAAGCAGCTCATCCGCGACTGGCGGGACGTGCTGCCGGCTTCGTCGGTCTGTCTGGCCGTGCCCATCGTTCCGCCCGATCAGCATCGCTGGCCTCCGATGCACGGCCGAGGGCTTCCCCTCGAAGCAACCCAGGAACAGCCCGCCAATCCCGAGGCTGCCTGATGGAGCGCCTAGGCCGCGACCCCGCGATCCTGCTCATCTCCCGTCCGAGTGCTGGGAACTGCCTCGAGCTGTTTGCGAAGTGCGTCGATCCCTGGATCGGACTCGGGCAGGGTCGACGCGGAGTAGCGAGCATCCAGTTCGGCTTCCTCCGGCGTCAGCTCCCGAAAATAGCTGATCGACAGCCGCCGTCCGAATACATCGTCCCCGCGCATCTTCAACTCGGGATCCGCCGATGCGGGCAAGCTGTCACGGATACTGACGAGAGTTTGGATCAACCGATCGAGCGACGTGTAATCGCTGATCTCGATAAAATCTTTCACGCGTCGCCGCATGGTCATTCCCCCACCCCTAGCTGGTGGACTTTAAGACTAAACTCCTGATTCGATAAGCTATCACAGATTGAAATGCGCTGAATGGAGGCGCTCCGAGATGCGAGGTCAGGAATATTCCGGCCAGGCGAGAGAAGCTTCGCGGGTGTCGACCGGCATGACGCCGCGAATACCCAGCGCCTCACGAGCTTCCGCAACCGGCAAGTGGAACACGTCTTCATACCTGGCCATGAAGATCGGGCCTGATTGCTCCCCGACAGACATTCCGGCCTGCATCGCCTTGAGCGCTATTGGAAACGCCTGCTGATAATGAAGTCCGGTGCGGGTCACGATACGCAAGGCGCCAAGCAGCTGGCCGGTATTGACGATGCCGGCGAGCTCGGCGCCCAAAAACCGCGGAACGTTGCTCAGCCGCGCGAAATAGGGAACCAGTTCGCCCAGGATATCGAAGTTACCGCCGGTGACGATATGCTCCAGATCGTGCGTCTGACCGCTGCGCAGTGAATAATATTCGAACTGCGACCGAGGGTCGAACTGCGGCACAATGTCGATCTGGTAGCCATTGTCGGCCAGATAGCGACCGAAGGTGTAGCCAAGCGATCCTTCCGGGTAGCCGAGCAGTTGATCAAGGGTAAAGCTGGAGCGGAAGCCCTCCGCAAACCAGCGGTCGAGTTCCGGCGACCGGGTCCGCTCCTCCGTGAACAGTTCCTCGATCCTGGAGTGATCGAACACATCCTTGAGGATCACATGAAGCTGGTAGGCGTCGGAGGTCGTCGGCAGATCCTTGCCGCTCTGGCGCAGGAAATGGGTCGCGATCCAATCCCGCAGGCGGGGCTCGTTGAGATAGGGAGATGAGCTGACGAGCACGCTGCTCTCGGTCATCACCTGCTGGATGCCGCGCATCAAATAAGGAACGTCCGCCTGGTCCATTCGTCACTCCCGTCCGCCCCGGTTGATCAAATCATCCCTTCCGCCATGCTTGCGGGGATCCTCACCGGTATCTCCAGCAGGCGCTGAGCCATGCTCTTCGCAGCGGGATCGAGCCGCGGCGACACATTGATTCCGCCGCCCTGCGCATCATGAACGACGAAGTTGAGCGCATGGGTTCCCGCAACTTCATAAAGATCGACCTGCGAATTGGCCGGATCGTCAAATTGATAGCGATAGCAGTCCGCCACCGCCTCCTCCGTCACGCTGGCGCGGATGTAAGGCAGAAACTCGGGCTTGCGGGCAATCACTGCGACGTTGAACAGGCGGCCCTTGTCTCCGCTACGCGACCAGGCAAGCCGGATGAGCGGTACCTCGATTTCTGCGTCGATCGGAGCTGGCGGCACCGCGGGCCGATCGATCATCGTCGGGTCGAATCCGTCTGCTCTGGGCTCGACGAATTGCACCTCCTGCCCGTCCAAAGTCACTCGCGCCGCGACGCGGTCCTTTCCGATGAGGAAGAGGATCATCTCGGTCAGCGGGATCGCTCGCGGAGCGGCGATGATCGGGGCAATTGAGGTCCCCACCGCCATGTTCATGATCGCGGTGGTCTGCTCACGGCTGAACAGAGCGCAAGCCGATGGGTCATCATGGTCGACCACGATCTTGAGCAGCACTTCGCGGGGTTCCAGCGGCTGAGCGCGAGGGCCATAGCTCGCCTCGGTGCCGATCACCTCGACATGGGTCAGCCGCCAGTCTGCCTGATTGCGCGCGCGCAACTGGTCGGAGGTTCGCTGGAGCAGCGCGTCTGCGGTCCTGCGCGCCTTGGCCGGGGCCTCCAGCCCGATGATCGGGATCAACGCGATGGCGCGCCAGCCGTCATCATAGGTGACGCACACCTTGTAGCTGTCCGTGGGGGGATAGCCCTTCGCGCCAGCGACGCTGACCCGATCGGGGCCGACCTGCGACACAGACGCTGCGGCGAAGTCGCAGACCACGTCGGGAACGATATAGGCCTGGGGATCGCTGACTTCGTAGAGCAGCTGCTCGGCGACAGTGCCGACGCTGACGAGACCGCCGGTTCCTTCCGGCTTGGTGATCACGACCGAGCCATCGGCGGGGCACTCCCCCACCGGAAAGCCGATGTTCGCCCAGTCGGGGACGTCCTGCCAGTCGGTGAAGGTGCCGCCGGTGACCTGAGTCCCGCACTCGAGCAGATGGCCGGCGAGCGTGCCTCCGGCGAGCAGGTCAAGGTCTTCAGGTCCCCAGCGAAACTCATGGATCAGCGGCCCGAGGATGAGCGCACTGTCAACCACTCGCCCAGTGATGACGATGTCCGCACCGGCATCAAGGGCCGCAGCAATCGGGAAGGCGCCGAGATAGGCGTTGATGCTGCCGATCCTCCCCTCCGGCAGCGGGATGCCGGTGAACATGTCCCGCACATCCTCGCCCCGAAGGGCGGGCAGCAGTGGCTCAATATCGTCGCCGGTCACCGCCGCCACCCTGAGGTCCAGGTTCAGCTCTCGCCCACGCGCGCGGATCAGCTCTGCCAGCCCTTCCGGGTTCATTCCCCCGGCATTGGCGATCACTTTGATCCCGCGGCTTTTCAGCTCCGTGAGATAGGGGCCGATATGGAGATCGACGAAGTCGGTGAGAAAACCGGAGCGCGGATCGGCTTCCTTCAGCCGCCGCATCAGCCCCATCGACCCTTCTCCCAGGTAGTCGAAGGCGAGATAATCAAGGTCGGGCACCCGCAGCAGTTGCGGCACCGCGATGAGGCTGTCGTTCAGCGCACCCGAAGCGCCACCAATCCGGACGACATGCTCAGCGGTCTGCCCTGCCATGGAATTATTGTCTCCAAGCGCCGTCATGAGTCGAAACTCGCGCTAGGCCAACTCTGCCACATCTCGCTCCAGCTCTTGAAGTTCCTCCCGATACCAGTCGACGGTCGCCTCAAGCCCGCTGTCGAGCGTGTGGAGCGGGGACCAGTCCAACAACTGCTTGGCCTTGGCGGCGGACAGATACTGGTGCCTGATCTCGTTGTGCGCGTCATTGCGGATCTCGGGTTCGAGGTCTGAGCCCATGATCCGCAGGATGCGATTGACGAGTTCGAGCACCCCAACCTGGGTTTCGTTGGAGAAGTTGAACGCTTCACCCTTAAGCTCAGGACGCCTGGCCAACTGCTCCGCGAGTAGCATGTTGGCGGCGGCGCCGTCCTTGACGTGGAAATAATCGCGCGCGCTAAGACCGTCGGACCGGATGATGGGCCGCTGACCTTCGATCACTGAGCGGATGGTGCCGGGCACGATCCGGTTCCAGTTCAGATCACCTGGCCCATAGAAATTACCGCAGCGGGTCACCGCCACCGGAAGCCCGTAGTTCACCGCGTAAGTGGTACCGATCAGGTCGGCGCAAGACTTGCTTGCGGCGTAAGGGTGCTGGCCGAGCAGTGGCGCGGTCTCCCTGTACGGAAGCTCGTCCTGATCACCATAAGCCTTGTCAGAAGAGGCAACGACGACCTGCTCGACCCCGGTCTGGCGCGCGGCTTCCAGCAGGCGCCAGGTTCCGGCGATGTTCGTCTCGAACGTCTCGACCGGATCATGGTGCGCCACATCGACGATCGTCTGGGCTCCGAGGTGGAAGACGGTTTGGACATGATACCGCTGCATCGCCGACTGCAGGAATGGGCCGTCCTTGAGATCGCCGACGGCGGACCTCACGCGCGTCAGCGCCGGAAAATGCGTCAGGCGGCGCTCCGGAATGGGCTGCCGAACGATGCAGGCGACCAACGCACCGACGGCAATCAGCGCAGTGACAAGATGACTGCCGAGGAAGCCGGTTCCCCCGGTGACCAATACGCGGCGATCCTGCCAGAAATGCCGGTCCATAACGTCTATACCTCCCCGGATACGCAGGCGGATCGTTCGATAAGCCGCGGATGAGCAGTCATTCGAGGTGACGTTCGCCGACGGAAGTGCCGCACGCACCAGTTCTGTATTCCGAGGGAGCGTCGGCTGCGGGAACGGCTAAGTTGCTGGAACGATCCACGAAAAAGCCGTTCTGCGCTCCAACCCGGAAATTGCTTAACCCCGCGCTTCTTCTTGTTGCGAACGCTTCTCAGTAGCGTTACTAGAAGACATGCGGATCGATCGGATCAAGGCGCAGCGGACCTGGACAGAGGCGATCGTCATTCGTTTATTTCGCCGCTGGGTGGCTGCTCGGGCGGAGGGGGTGAACGCAACCGCGAGCCTCGTGTCACTTGGAGGACAGCTCCAAGTTCCGCCGATGCTGCCCGTCGCCCTCGAAAGTATGCTGCAACTTACCGAAGCCTGCCTGGGCCGTACACTTCAGGCGGAGTGCTGCTGCAGCCAATCCCTCAGTGCTGACGAACGCGCGATCCTGCTGCTCATAGCCGATGGAGACGGGGCTGGCTCGACGCGATCGTGCCCGGCGATCCCGCATGGATTGCCGGGAGCATTGGTATGGGCTGTCTCAAGCGTGCGCCTGCTGATTGTGGACCAGCTCAACGGCCTTGCGATCGATATGCCGGAACGCTGCCCGTTCGAGCAGGCGGACGGATCAGCCTCCGAACGGAATCGGAGAGCCCTTCCGGCACATGGTGAGTAAGCCGCGCTCTGTCCGCAGGATGAGCCGCTCGTGATCGTCAAACCCGAACCCGTCCGGCCGGGTCACCGCTAGGGGTGAGATCGGACCACCGACCGGGACAGGTTCGCCGGGCACGAATGGAGTCGCCGCCGCCGCGCAGGCGGGTTCCTCCCCCAGCTGCAGGACCAACTTCGGCCCATCCGCTCGATAGTCAGCATTGCAACCGGCGTTGTCGCGCATCCGTTTCTCATCGATCGCGAGGGTGATCGGGCCTTCATGATAGCCGCCCAGCAACGTGTTGCCGCACGCCTGATACTCACCCGCAAGCTGCCGATTGGGCGGCGGCGGCCGCCGCGCCACCAGGCCTGGCCCGCCGGTGAGAATGATCCGATCCCCCTGAACTTGGTAGGATGTGGCCAAAGTGATCGCACTGGTCATCAGCGAGTCTTCGGCTGCGTCCTCCGGGGCACATCCGATGGCGGTCGACATGATCGGCGTGGTCACGGAGATCCGGCCGGGCGCGGGGATCGTGAATGGCCCGCCGGTGCTGTTGCAGTCTGCGACGACGCCGATTGTCCGCATTGCGATAGTCAGGGTCGGCGGGCGGCGCTCGGTCACCAGCGGCCGTCCTCCGATCGCCTCAATGATCCATCGCCCGGCGAGATTCGGATATGGCTCGATCGGACGGGTTAGCAGCGCTTGAGTCCCATCCCTGGCGCTCAGGACCAACGTTCGTTGGTCGCTCCGTTCCCATGTTGCCGCCTGGTCGAGAAAGGCGGTCAGTCGCCGCTCGCTCGCAGCAGCTTCGGTTCGGCCTGCTGCATTGGGCGCCGCACATTTGCCGATCCGCACCCTCTCACGCCGCGTAATCGTGAGACGCTGGTCATCGAGCCGATAGAAAGCCGGGTAGCCGCCGCTGCATCCGGCACCATGGTTGAGGAACCCGCCCGCGCTAAAGTTGATCCAGCCGTTGAAGCGGTTGAAGTCCGCCCCCGCGAGCCGCTCGACTTGCCATTGCCCGCCGAGCGGATCGATGCGTTCGAGGAAGGTGCCGTCGTCGACCGGCCCTCCCCGGTTTGGCTGGGCTGCAGCAGTAGGCACCGCCTGTTCCGGTGATTTCTCGCAGGCCGCTGCCGCCATCAACGCGGCCACCCAGACGACTGACTTCATGTCCGGCTAACGCCGACCAGAATGTTTAGCTCCAAAGCGCTCAGTGAACCGGTGCGTCCGCTTCAGCCAGCATGTGGGCAAGCTCGGCCGCCCGGAACGGCTTCTCCAGACGCGGAAGATCAGGAGCGAGCCCTTCCGCCTCGGCATAGCCCGATACGATCAGCGCGCGCAGGCGCGGAAACCGCTGCTTCAGCCTACGCGCCAACTCGACCCCGGTCATTCCCGGCATCAGGTGATCGGTCACGAGCAGGTCCGGCCTGAGGCCCGCCTCAACCAGGGTGATCGCTTCTTCGGCATCGCTCGCCTCGACGACGGTATAGCCAAGCTCAGCCAGCATCTCCGCGCTGCTCGAACGCACAAGCTCCTCGTCGTCGACCAGCAGGACCAGTCCGAAAGCCGAGATCGGCTCCTCTCGATCGGGGATATCGCTCGTGATTGAAACCTGTTTAGCCTCCCGCAGCCACAGGTCGACCCTCGTCCCAAGCCCAGGCCGGCTGGAAATGGTCATCGCACCGCCGAGTTGCGCCGCCAACCCATGCACCATCGATAATCCGAGGCCGGTACCCTTCCCCACACCTTTGGTGCTGAAGAAGGGTTCGATCGCCCGCTTCAGCGTGGCCTGGTCCATGCCGATGCCGGTATCGCTGACGGACAGCCGGACATAATCTCCCGGTCTGAGACCCGACAAATGACTCTTCCCGATGCGTTCTGACGCTGCCGCAATCGTGATTGTCCCGCCGTCGGGCATTGCATCGCGCGCATTCACCGACAGGTTAAGCAGCGCCATTTCCAGTTGGTTGGTGTCGCCGATTGCAGGTGGTAGCGAGTCCGGCAAGTTGATCGACACGCGCACTTGCGGCCCGGTCGTGCTGTCGACAAGATCCGCCATTCCGCGCACCAGCTTGTCGAGGCTGATGGCCGTCGGTTGCAGCGGTTGGCGGCGAGCAAAGGCCAGCAGCCGCTGCACCAGCGTCTTGGCCCGCTCTGCCGAGGTCAGCGCGCCGATAATCGTCCGCTGCGCCCGTTCATCCCCGATCCCGCGCCGCTGCAACATGTCCAGTCCACCGATGATCGGCGACAGCAGATTGTTGAAGTCGTGCGCCACCCCGCCGGTCAGCTGGCCCATCGCCTCCATCTTCTGGCTCTGCCGAAGGGCTTCCTGGGCGGCCTGAAGTTCAGAAGCCGTTTCGCGCTGAGCGGTCACATCGCGGCCAACGGCGTAAAACACCTCCCCTTCAGGCACCAAATTCCAGGCGATCCATCGCCACGATCCATCTTTGTGCTGCAGCCTGTTCTCGAAGTCCGTGATTGCCTCGCCGCGCCCGAGCCGATCGAGCACTTGCCGTAACGGCTCCTGGTCGTCCGGGTGCAACTGCAGGTCAGCGCTGCGTGACAGGAGTGTTTCCTGGTCAAATCCCAGTGTTGCCGACCAGGCGGGATTGATCGCCCGCAGATTGCCTTCGAAGTCCATGATGGCGAACAGGTCGCCGCTCATCTCCCAGGCGCGGTTGCGCTCGCGCGTACGTTGCTCGACTTCCTGCTCGAGCTGTTCGCGCGAGTGGCTGAGCAATTCACGAGCCTCAATAATTTCCTGGATGTCGGTGCAAGTTCCGAACCAGCGGGTGATCTGCCCCTGATCATCGCGCACGCATTGCGCCCGTCCGAGTACCCAGCGATACTGCCCCGATCGGTGCCGCAGCCGATATTCGATATGGTAGGGTTCGCCAGTCTCGAGGCTGTGCCTCCAAACGACCCAGGCCCGTTGCTGATCGTCCGGGTGGAAGGTGCCGTTCCATTCTTCCCCATCGGTCGAGCCGCGCGGAACGCCGGTATATTCGTACCAGCGTTCATTATAATAATCGTGGAACCCGTCGGGACGGGTCGACCAAACCATCTGGTCGATCGAATTGGCAATGGCGTGGAATTTCTCTTCGGAATCGCGCAGGCGAGCCTCGGCCGCGACCCGCTGCACATTGGCCCAGCAGCGTTCCACCACGGCTTCGACCAAGCTGATCTCCGCCTCGGTCCAGTCGCGCGGGCGATCCTGATGCACGGCCATCATCGCAACCAGCCGTCCGTCCTTGACCAGCGGGCAGCAGATGATTGCCTGGACGCCAATCGACAGGAACATCTCACGCCCGTCCTCTGGCGCGAGCTCATCCATATCGCGCACAACCAAGGTGCGCCCGTGCCGCAGTTCGTGGGCGGCGCGCGATCCGAACAGATCCAGGCTGTAGGTGCCCGCCGAAGTGGCAACGCCGGGACTGGAATAATCGCTTCTGATGACGAAGCGATTGTTATCGGGATCAACGTCGGCGTAGGCGCAGCGTGAGGCGTTGATGTGGGTCGCGAGCCTTTCGGCCGCTGCCAGCATCGCCTCCGGAGCCTCGCACGACGCTTTCAGCGCCT
>CAMLKX010000053.1 GCA_946480515.1 uncultured Sphingomonadaceae bacterium
GCGCGCGGCGTCGGGGTCCTTGAAGAGGAGGAGGCCGATCCCGAGCGGAACGTAGAGCTGCTTGTGGCCGTCGATCGTCACGCTGTCGGCGCGTTCGATCCGTCGTCTGCGATGAAAGACATGCAGCCGTCAGGTGACAAGGGCGGCAAGCCTGATCCGAAAGCAGCTGCCGATGCTGAAGCCTCAACGGACGCTCGGAATCGGCAGATCGCCGTGGCGCTCGCCAAGGAAGCCGGCTACAAGTCGGTCGCATATCTCGGCAAGGGCAAATTCACCGTCGACTATGCGGTGGCCGGCACGTTGAGCCATAGCTTCGTCTTCCCGTTCAACAGCGATGCCGAGGCGATCATTCCCTTTGTCGCGGTCGAAGTTCGCAAGGATGGAACGGTCCGGGCGAAGGCTCCGGGTTTCGCCGCCCGGCAGGATTCAATGAATTCCACCCTGCCCGCAGGACAGGCCACCAGCCATGCCGATGGCACCTTCACCCTCGATACTGATGCCGAGATCGTCAGTCAGAACAACGAACAGGGTGTTGTCCGAACCGGCCCCCGCAGCCGCATCGAGTGGCGGGTGACCCCGCTCACGAAGGACGCTCCAAGTGCGGTGATCCGACTGAGCCGCTGATAATCAGGCAGCGCCGGTCTCGCCGACCAGCATGCCAAGCTCGATCCCTTCCGCCTTCCACGTCGCTGCCCAGCGCTCGTCGGTAGGAACGTCGAACAGTATTTCCTTCCGGCCAGTCGCTGCATACCAGCCGTGCCGGGTCATCTCCTCTTCAAGCTGACCCTCGCCCCATCCGGCATAGCCGAGCGCCGCAATCCATTGGGAAGGCCCCCGCCCCTCGGCAATTGCGCGCAGCACGTCGATTGTTCCAGTCATTGCGCACAACGGATTGACGTGGATCGTGTCCTCGCCGCCCCAATCGGTCGAATGGAGAATGAACCCCCGGCCTGGCTCGACCGGACCGCCATGATGCACCGCGCAGTCGGGTGCGGAGCCGGGTTCAAGCCCGACCTGACGAAGAAGATCGCGAAAACGCATTCCGGCGCGCTTTTGCCCGATACCGATGCCGACAGCGCCATGCTCATCATGAACGCACAAGGCGATGACCGCACGATCGAAGCGCGGATCGCCCATGCCGGGAAGAGCCAGCAGCAGCCTTCCGGCGAGATACTGGGGCTCGCTCACAACCGTCGACCATAGGCCAAGACCGCGGAGTGGCAAAGCGCTTGAGGAAAGGAGTGCAGGCGCTTACGGACGCCCTCCACTCACTTGCGACCTCATGGAGATGGCGATGACGATCAAAGCCGGCGACAAGCTTCCCGATGTTCCCCTGACCCTTGCCACTCCCGATGGTCCCAAACCGACCACCAGCGGCGAATATTTCAAGGGCAAGCGGGTCGCGCTGTTCGCTGTTCCCGGCGCCTACACCCCAACCTGCTCGGCCAAGCATCTGCCGAGCTTCGTTGAGAAAGCGGCCGAACTGAAGGCCAAGGGAGTCGACGAAATCGCCTGCACCTCGGTCAATGATGCGTTCGTCATGGGCGCGTGGAACCAGGCGCAGGGCAGCAACGACATCACCATGCTCGCGGACGGCAATGGCGAGTTCGCCCAGGCGGTTGGACTGACGCTGGACGCGTCGCAGCACGGCATGGGGCAGCGCAGCCAGCGCTATTCAATGGTCGTGAACGACGGCACCGTCGAGCAGGTCAACATTGAAGGGCCGGGCGAATATCGGGTGAGCAGTGCCGAACATATGCTGGAGCAGATCTAGCGCCCTGCAACGGGGGTGACCTCAGAGCGTTCAACAGCAAAACGCAAGGAGGTCCGCATGGCACGTACCACTAAGGAGCGCGGCAGAAGAGACCTGACCGGTTTCGCACGCGAGCATCCGTACGCTGCGGCCGTCGGGACGGCGGCCGTAGCCGGACTGGGAGCCTTCCTCTGGTCCCGTCGCAACGATCGCCCGAGCGACGAGGAACGCGCCCAGCGGGACCAGCTCGGCATGGTCGTCGCAGCGATCTAATTCAGGCGCGGCTACTCACCAGCCGCACTGACGCCCGCGGTTCTGGTCCTGAAGCCAGCGCATCACCGGAGCGAAATATTCGATCATCGGCTGGGCCGAAATCTCGCGGCTGCCGGTGAAGGCTTCCAGCGCATCGGGCCACGGGCGCGACCGGCCCATAGCCAGCATGGCGTTCAGGCGCTGACCCACCGCCTTGTCACCGTAGAAAGAGCAGCGGTGGAGCGGTCCCTGCCATCCGGACTGGCGGCACGCGGCCTGGTAGAACTGATACTGCAGCAGCCGCGCCAGGAAATAGCGCGTATAGGGGGTGTTCCCGGGAATATGGAATTTCGCGCCCGGATCGAAGTCGGACTCCCCGCGCGGTACTGGCGGGGTGATCCCCTGGTAGCGCAGGCGGAGGGAATTCCAGGCGGCGTTATATTGGTCCGACGTAGTCTCACCGGAAAAAACACCCCAGCGCCACCGATCGACCAATAACCCGAACGGCAGGAACGCGATCCCATCCATCGCCTTGCGCAGCAGCAAGCCGATGTCCTTCGATGCCGGCGGAACCCGGCCGCGGTCGAGCAGTCCGATTTGCGTCAGATATTCGGGAGTGATCGACAGAGCGATGGTGTCGCCTATCGCTTCGTGGAAGCCGTCGTTCGCGCTGTCCTGATAAAGCGGCGGCTGATCCTTATAGGCACGTCGATAATAATTGTGCCGGAGTTCGTGGTGAACGGTGACGAAGTCGTCGGCATTGACCTTCGTGCACATCTTGATCCGAATGTCGTCGCGGTTGTCGAGGTTCCACGCGGAGGCATGGCACACCACCTCGCGGTCACGCGGCTTGGTGATCATCGACCGCGCCCAAAATGTCTGAGGCAACGGTTCAAACCCGAGCGAGGAAAAGAAGCCTTCGCCGGTGCGCACGAGCTTCTCGGGCGTGTATTTTTTCGCGACAAGCAGGTCGGTGAGGTCGAAGCCGACATCCCCGGCGCCCTTGGGAGCAACGATGTCGTAGATGTTGCCCCATTCCTGCGCCCACATATTGCCGAGCAGGTCGGCCCGGATCGGCCCGGTAGCGGGTTGTACCGTCGAGCCATATTTCTCGTTGAGCTTGGCCCGCGTGTAGCAATGCAGCTGATCGTAGAGCGGCTTGACCTCGCCCCACAGCCGATCAGTCAGGGCCGCGAACTGGTCGGGCGGCATGTCATAGCCGGACCGCCACATCGCTCCGGTATCGGAATAACCAAGTTCCCGCGCGCCGGCGTTCGACAGCTCGACGAAGCGCGCATAATCGCGGCGCATCGGCCGGCCGACATTATTGTGCCAGCTGGTCCACATCTCCTTGAGCAGCTCGGGATTGCGTTCCGTGCCCATCAGGGCCTCGATGTCCGAACCGCCGATTGGTTTGCCGCGGTAGGTGCCCCGCCCCTTGCCATATTGGCTTTGAAGTCCAGTCAGCAGCGTATTCAGCTCGTCCGCCGCACCCGGGACGTTCGCAGCCGGCGCAACGATGCTCTGCTTGAGAATGCCGAGCTTGCGCCGGGTGTCGGCAGAAAGGCCCGGAGTCTTGTCAAAGCGGGCAGCCTCAGCCGCGAGCCGCACCTGGGCCTTGGTGAAGTCCGCCCCTGCTCGCGCGGCCAGCCAGTCGCTGTCCTCGGTAAGGTAGGTCGCATTCACCCAGGCGGCGCGGTTCACATAGACGCTGAGTTCGGCCAGCTCCTTCTCCGCGCGCGCAACGAACGCATCCGCCTCGGCAGAAGTGGCAGGAGCCGCATTCTGCTTGGCGACGCGCATGCCCGGGTCAGCGGAAGGAACTGCAGCACAGCCCGCCAGCGCCAGTGCGGCCAAAGAGACGCAGGAGATCCATTTCATGAGCAACCTTGCGGCATAGTGTCCGCTCCCTCCTTATGGCCTCGCCAGAAACTCGGCGATCGTTTCGCCTAGCGCAGGTTCGGCAACCGAACTCATATGTGTTCCCCGGATCAGCCGAAGCTCTGCATTTGGCAGCGCCGCCGCCAGCTCCGCCGGCGAACCATTGTCATGGTCCTCCTCCCCACACACCACCAGCGTGGGCATGGTGAAGGCGCTCAGCCATTCCGGCGTTCCGTCATCCAGGCTGTCGAGCAGCCGCGCGGCGGCGGTCCGATCGATCTTCATCGTCTTCATGAACTGCACCGCCATGAACTGCGGATCGCCGCGCTTGATCGAATCGAAGCGGGCAATGGCGTCGATGAAAAAGCCTTTGCGTTCGTTCCAGTTGGACAGGCTATCCAGGCCCATCCCCGCCAGGATGGCGCGCCTCGGACGTATGCCCGTGCCGATCGCCTGGGCGGTCGTCCGCCCGCCAAGCGAGAAGCCGCCGAGGTCGAAGCTGGCGAGGGACAGATGGGCAATCAGATCCTCGAGATCGCGGGTGAGGATGTCGGGCGAATAGCAGGCGGCATCATGGGGCCTCGCGGACAGCCCGTGCGCGCGCAGGTCGGGCATGATGACCCGAAACCCCGCTGACGCGATCCGCTCCGCATGGCCGAAGCGGATCCAGTTCATCTCGGCGTCCGAGAAGAGGCCATGAAGCAGGACAACCGGAGGACCCTCGCCCAACTCTCGCCAGGCGAGCTCGACCCCGTCACGTGCGGCGAAGCGGTCCAGCCTCGGTTCCCTCATCCTTTCGGCGTAGCGCAGACAACTCGCAGGAAAAAGGAGGTCACTGGAAGAGATCGATGAAACTTGCCACAAACCGAGCATGCACCCTCAAGCCAAGCCGGTCCTCAAGTCATTGTTCCCCGCACCAAGCTGGTTTGCGCAAACCGTTGATGCGAGTGGTGAGTGGGTACGCCTGCTTCGCTTTACCGAAGCAGATTATCGCCGAGCGGCATTCCTTGATCACCGCGGCCTGCGCGAGGGCATGCCCTATTGCGTGGTCGGCTGGGACGATGTTGTCCGGATGGTCCCGGCAACCGCGCGTCGCGACGCGCACTGGATCTTCCACCTGGGCCGCGTCGGCTCGACGCTCGTCTCGCGCCTGCTGGGTGAAATCGACCGCACGTTTTGTATTCGCGAACCGTCCCTTCTGGCAAAGCTGCCGTCGGTTCCTGAATCCGCATTGGAAGAGAGACTACTGGTCTACCGGGCGCTGCTGTCACGTTGCTTCCGGCCCAAGGATCGTGCCGTCATCAAGTCAACGAGCGGTCTGAATGACTTTGCCGCATCGCTCATCGGGCCAAGAGAAGAGGGCGGACGAGCCATCTTGCTCCGGTCCGATCCAGAACGCTTCATCGCGGCGCGGCTGGCCGGCGATCGTGTCGAACTGCGGCAGCGCGGTCCGGTTCGAGTCAGGCGGCTCAAATCACGCGCGCCTGCGGTGAACATCGACGAAGCAATGGCCGATGATGTGAGATTAGCCGCGGCGACCTGGGCCACGGAAGCAAGCGCTCTCGAGGTGGCCAGCCAAGCCACGGGTGCAGACAGGACGCTGTTCGTCAGCTTCGACCGTTTCATCGCCGATCCCCTCGTTGGTCTCGCCGAAATCGCAGCCTTCCTTGGCTTCAATCCCAGCGATAACCAACTGGAGAGGATCGTAACCGGATCGCTGTTGAAGCAAGATTCCAAACGCGGATCGCACTTCGATGCTGACGAACGGCGCAGGAATGTAGATCGGGTTTTGAACGAGCATCGATCCGCAATCGGCGGCGCGCTCGACTGGCTGAACGAGATCGCCGTGACCTCGCCCAGCCTTCGGGCGGCGCTAGAGCGAAAGCCCTAGCCACCGCCCCACCCTCAGGCCGCCTTCTGCAGGTGCTTGCGGCCGAGCAATTCCGCAATCTGGACCGCGTTCAGCGCCGCGCCCTTGCGAAGATTGTCCGACACGCACCACAGGTTGAGCCCGTTCTCGACGGTCGGATCCTCGCGCACGCGGCTGATGAAGGTGGCGTAATCGCCAACGCACTCGACCGGCGTGACATAGCCGCCGTTCTCCCGTTTATCGACCAGCATCACGCCCGGAGCTTCACGCAGAATCTCCTGCGCTTCCTGCGCGGAGATCTCATTCTCGAACTCGATATTGATCGCCTCGGAATGGCCGACGAACACCGGCACGCGCACGCAGGTGGCGGTCACCTTGATCTTCGGATCCAGGATCTTCTTGGTTTCGACCACCATCTTCCATTCTTCCTTGGTCGAGCCATCGTCGAGGAAGCTGTCGATGTGCGGGATCACGTTGAACGCGATCTGCTTTGTGAACTTCTTCGGCTCGGCGGTGTCGCCGACGAAGATGTTGCGCGACTGTTCGAACAACTCGTCCATGCCCTGCTTACCCGCGCCGGAGACCGACTGATAGGTCGCGACGACGACGCGCTTGATCTTGGCGACGTCATGGAGCGGCTTCAGCGCGACCACCATCTGTGCGGTCGAGCAGTTGGGATTGGCGATGATGTTCTTCTTGCGATAGTCGCCGATCGCGTCGGCATTCACCTCCGGTACGATCAGCGGAATGTCCGGGTCCATCCGGAACAGCGAGCTATTGTCGATGACCGTACATCCAGCGGCCGCCGCGCGAGGAGCCTGGACCTTGGTCACTTCGCTGCCGGCGGCGAACAGCGCCATGTCCCAGCCGCTGAAGTCGAAATGCTCAAGGTTAGCGACCTTCAGCTTCTCACCGGTTTCGCCAAACTCGATGAGGTCCCCGGTCGAGCGTGCGGAAGCGACCGCGGCCACTTCCTTCAGCGGGAACTGCCGCTCAGCGAGGATCGCCAGCATCTCCCGGCCTACGTTGCCGGTCGCCCCGACCACTGCCACCCGATAACCCGACATCATCTATCTCCTGAAATTCAAAGCTTAACATGGAAGCGGCCGGTCTTCCCTAATTGGAAGCCCCGGCCGCGATCCCGTTCCGATTTGGAAAGGTGGTGGAGGTCAGGCCTCCGCCTTCGCGGCTTCGCGGCGCGGATCACGCCGCTCGGCAATTCGCGCAGATTTTCCGGTGCGGCCGCGCAGATAGTAGAGCTTGGCACGGCGGACGGCGCCACGGCGCACGACCTCGATCGAATCGATCGACGGCGAGTACAGCGGGAACACACGCTCGACGCCCTCGCCAAAGGAAATCTTGCGAACGGTGAAGCTGGAGCCGACGCCCTTGTTCGATCGGGCGATGCAGACGCCTTCGAAATTCTGGACACGGCTACGCTCGCCTTCAACGACCTTCACGCCGACACGCAGCGTATCGCCGGGGCGGAACTCGGGGATCGGCCGATCCTGGGTCAGGGCCTCGATAGCTTCGCGCTCGAGGGTCTCGATCAGATTCATGGTTGTCTCAACCTTCATTTTCTCGCCGCGCGCCAGAGGGCGGTGCCTGCGATGCGCCCCCGTGGCGCTCGATCAGGTCCGGCCGCCTTAGCCGTGTATCTTCGACCGCGCGTTCGTGTCGCCACGCCGCGATCTTCGCATGATCCCCCGATCGCAGCACTTCGGGGATCGTGCGCCCTTCCCATATCACAGGCCGGGTATAATGCGGATATTCGAGCAGCCCCTGTTCGAAGCTCTCTTCCTCTCCGCTGGATGGCGCGCCCATTACTCCGGGAAGCAATCGAACGCAAGCGTCGAGGATGACCATTGCCCCAAGCTCGCCGCCAGAGAGAACATAGTCGCCGATGCTGACCGGCTCGAGGTCGCGCGCTTCGAAGATTCGCTCGTCAAAGCCTTCGAACCGGCCGCACAGCAGGATCGCTCCCGGACCCGCCGCTAGCTGCCGGATACGGGATTGCGTGAGCGGCGTTCCGCGCGGCGTCAGCGCCAGCATCGGCCGCCCGTCTGCGACCGAATCCAGCGTGGCGGCGAGGACGTCGGGCTTCAGCACCATCCCCGCCCCGCCCCCTGCGGGCGTGTCATCGACACTGCGGTGTTTGTCAGTCGCGAAGTCCCGGATGTTGCGGGTGTCGAGCGACCAGACCCCCTCGGTTAGGGCGCGGCCTGCCAGGCTGATCCCCAGAGGCCCCGGGAACATTTCCGGGTACAGAGTGAGGACGGAAGCGCGGAAGGTCACGCCAGGAACTCCGGGTCGAGCACGATCTTTCCGTCCGCGAGGTCCGCAACTCCCGCCTTGAACGGGACCAGTGACCGCTTGCCGTCGGGCAGCGCGACCTCGAGCAGATCGCCCGCGCCGAAATTCTCCACCGCGACCACCGTACCGATCAGGGCTCCCGACGAGCCTACGCAGGGCAGGCCGATCAAGTCGGAATGATAATATTCGCCCTCTTCGAGTGGCGGCAGATCGGATCGATCGACTTCGACCAACTCGCCCCGCAAGCGCTCCGCACTACTCCGATCGGACACCCCCGCTAATCGCGCGATTGCCGTTTTCCCGCTGTCACGAACATTCTCCAGCTCAAAATCCCGGCCGCCGATATGAACGGTCCGATATCGGCCGAGACTTTCGGCACTGTCGGTGAACAGTTTGAGGCGCACCTCGCCGCGAATGCCGTGCGCGCCGGCAACCGCGGCGAGTGTGACCCGGTTGGACAGGTCAGGCCTGTTCGGCGTGTTCGGCGCCCTCGGCCGGAGCGGCTTCATCCGATCCCTCGGCTGGGGCCTCGGCGGAAACGCCTTCGTTGCTGGCTACTTCAACGGGCGCAGCTTCCTCGACGGGAGCCGCGTCTTCAACCGCAGCGGTCTCTTCAACCGGCGCGGCTTCCTCGACGGGAGCATTGGCGGCCTCTTCCGCTTCGGCCAGTTTCGCAGCGCGCTCCTCAGCGCGCTCCTTCGCCTTGTCGCCTGGCTCGGCCTTCTTGGGATTGTTGCGCGCGGCGCGCTCGCGGATTCCGGCCGCGTCAAGGAAACGCAGCACGCGATCGGACGGCTGAGCGCCCACGGAGAGCCAATGGCCGATCCGCTCTGCGTCCAGCTTCACCCGCTCCGGAGAGTCCTTAGCCAGCAGCGGATTATAAATGCCGACCTTCTCGATGAAGCGGCCGTCGCGCGGAGCGCGGCTGTCGGCCACGACGATGCGGTAATAAGGACGCTTCTTGGCGCCGCCGCGGGCGAGACGAATTGCTAGAGCCATTCTTCAGTTCCTTTCGTAAATCAGTCTATTTTTTCGAAAATTTGTTGAATCCGGGCGGCAGGTTGAACGGCGCTGCTCCACCGGGAAGTCCCGGCAGGCCACCGGCCGGCAATGCACCCGGCGCAAGGCCGCCAAGTGCGCCTTCCAGTCCGCCCTGTCCGAACATCGCGGCGAGTTTGGAGAAACCGCCCATCTTCTTGAGCCGCTTCATCGCAGTCTCCATCTCCTGATGCATTTTGAGGAGCTTGTTGACCTCCTGCACCGTAGTCCCGGAGCCCTTGGCGATGCGGATCTTGCGCTTGGCATTGATGATGTCAGGGCGACTGCGCTCCTTGCCCGTCATCGACGACATCATCGCCTCGAGACGGACGAGCGCCTTGTCGTCGACATTGGTGGCGCCCTTCAGCCCCTTCATTCCGGGCATCATGTTGGCCAGCGCAGCAAGGCCGCCCATGCGCTTCATCTGGCCAATCTGCATGCGCAGATCGTCGAGGTCGAATTTGCCCTTGGCCATCTTGGCCGCGAGCTTTTCGGCTTCCTCAACTTGAATCGTCTCGGCGGCGCGCTCGACCAGGCTGACGACGTCGCCCATGCCGAGGATGCGGCCGGCGACACGTTGCGGATGAAAGGCTTCCAGCGCATCGAGCCCCTCGCCCACGCCGGCGAACTTGATCGGCTTGCCGGTCACCGCACGCATCGACAGCGCCGCGCCGCCACGGGCATCGCCGTCCATCCGCGTGAGGACCACCCCCGTCAGCGGCACTTCGTCGGAGAACGACTGCGCGACGTTGACCGCGTCCTGCCCGGTCAGCGAATCGACCACCAGCAGCACTTCGGCCGGGCTCGCGACGCCGGCGACGGCCTTCATCTCGGCCATCAGCGCTTCGTCGACGTGGAGCCGTCCGGCGGTGGCGAGCAGCAGCACGTCGGCCGCCTGCAGCT
>CAMLKX010000054.1 GCA_946480515.1 uncultured Sphingomonadaceae bacterium
CTCCTATCAGGCAGGCGATTGCGGTTCAGGAGCATGCTCTGTCGGTCCTGCTCGGCAGAAACCCGGGACCAATCGAACGCGGGGGAACTCTGGAATCGCTTCAGTCGCCTGCGGTCCCAGCCGGGCTTCCATCAGAGCTGCTGAACCGGCGTCCGGATATCCTTCAGGCCGAGCAGCAGCTGGTTGCATCCAATGCCCTGATCGGGGCCGCGCGTGCTCTCTTCTTTCCGCGCATTAGTCTGACCGGCTTGTTCGGCTTTGCCAGTGGTTCCCTCGAGACTTTGTTTAGCGGCCCAGCGCGGACCTGGACTTTCACCGGCGATGTGGCGGGTCCAATCTACACCGGCGGGGGGATCGTCGCGGCAGTCGATCAGGCGGAAGCGAGGAGGGATCAGGCGTTCGCCAATTACGAGTCGGTGGTTCAGAACGCATTTCGCGACGTCGAGGACTCTCTTGCCGATCTGCGTCACAGCCAGGAGCTGCGAACGACTCTCGAGCGGCGGGTCATGGTTCTCCGCCGAGGACTCGATCTCGCCAATGAGCGGTACGAGAATGGCTATTCCGACTATCTTGAGGTGCTCGATACCGAGCGTGGCCTGTTCTCGGCGGAGCTCCAGCTGGCTTCAGCGCGCGGTGACTATCAGCGGGCGTTGGTGAGCCTCTATCGGGCGCTCGGTGGTGACTGGACGGCCACGGCGCCAGCGCAAGTCGGGGCAATCCGCCAGTGAATGCGGTCCCCGAGCAAGGCGGCAGTCAGCCTGTCGCCACCGAGATCGACGTTGGACCTGGCACTCCGCCTCCGAACCCGATGCGCAAGGTCGTGCTGATTGCGGTCGGCGTATTGTTGATCCTGTTCATTTACCACGTCCTTTCGGACCGCTTCACCCCTTACACTTCTCAGGCCCGGGTCGAGACATTCCTGACTCAGATCGCTCCTGAGGTTGCTGGCGACGTCCGCGAAGTTGGGGTGCGGGACAATGGCTTTGTCCGCAAAGGCGAGCTTTTGTTCAGAGTCGATCCGGAGCCCTATGAGCTTGCGATGCGCGCCGCGGAGGCGAATCTGTCGGTCGCGATGCAGGGTGCTGACGTCTCGGTTGCGGATGTTGCAGTGGCGCAAGCGCAGCTCAGGAAGCACCGCGTTGATCTCGCTGCGAGCAGGGCCCTGGGGGGCATCGTCACCGATCTCGTCGACAAGCGCGCCCTTGCCGAGACCCAGGGCATCCGCGCCAGAGCAGAGGTGGCCAAGACCGAAGCTGACGTAACGCGGGCCCAGGCGGATCTGCGCAAGGCCCGCGCCAATCTGGGCGATGCGGGCCTACGCAACGCCAAGGTGCGGCAGGCTCTCGCGGCTCTCGAACAAGCCCGGCTCGATTTGCGCAACACCGAGGTCCGCGCGCCCGCTCGCGGAACGGTCACCAACCTGCGCCTTGCCGTTGGGCAATATGTTGCGCCAGGCCAGCCGTTGCTGAGCTTTCTTGAAAGCGGCCCACGTTGGATCATGGCCGACATGCGTGAAAATCAGCTTGGCAATGTTGCGCCGGGGCAGGAGGTGTTGATCGCCTTCGATGTGAAGCCAGGTCAGCTGTTCAAGGGTCGGGTTCACAGCATTGGCTGGGGTGTGAGCCAAGGGGACGAAACCCCGACCGGTCAACTGTCCACCATGCCCGCAGATCAGGGTTGGCTACGGAATCCGCAGCGCTTCCCGGTCCGGATCATGGTTCTGCCGGATGAGGAGACTGATGCCGGAATTGAGGTCGGCCGCAGTGGTGCTCAGGCCAACGTCATTATCTTCACAAGCGACAAATCGATCATGAACCCGATCGGCAGGCTGTGGATCAAGATCGTCGCCCTCCTCAGCTATCTGCAGTAGCTGTGCCAGTCTCCTCGTTACCGAACCGCGCGATTGATCCAGAAGAGGCCGCGCGCCTCCACTTCGTGCTCCGCTTCAGTTTCGGAACGGCGGGCGCCTTCACCATTTGCGAATGGATGGGGTGGCAGCCAGCCGCGCTCGCGGCGGTCCTCGCCGGCATTCTTTTGGCGAACCTGCCGGCAGCACCGCCGGCTAAAGTCGGCATTGGACTGGCGCTGATCATGACCATCTGGGCCTTCCTTGCCTACGCGCTGACCGTGCTTCTGTTCGAAACGCCGCACATCCTGTTCGGAGTGATCGGCCTGATCATGTTCCTGGCTTTTTCCGGACTTGCTAATGCGAAGGGTCAGCTTCCGCTGACTCTGCTGCTGATTTGCATGGCGGTGATCCCGGTGATCACCCTCACATATCCCGACCTAGCCAATGTGGTTCGTGCCGCGTTCACGCGAGCAATGGCGGTGGCAGTCATTTTCATGTGGATTGCGTTTGCCGCGTGGCCGCGGGCGTTGATCAAGGCGCAGCCGCCGCCGCAGGGACCGGTCGAGCTTCCGGTGCTGACGGCGCTGATCGGCACGCTGATCGTTTTGCCGGTCATGCTCATCTACTGGCTGTTTGGCCTCACCGATGCCATTCCTGTCCTGCTCACGACCGTGCTGCTCGTCGCGAAAATGGAAGAGGAACGCGGGACGGCGACCGGCCTCGTCAAACTGACGGTCAATTTTCTTGGCGGGTTCATCGCCTTTGCGGCCTATGGGCTGCTGCAGATCGCGCCCAACCTAGTGACTTTTGGGCTGCTCACGTTTCTTCTGAGTTTCACCTTCGCTCGACAGATCGCGAAGGGTGGAGTCTGGGGCGGCAACGCGCTCCTGGCCTTCAACGCAACGATGGTCATCTTTGGCCTGCTGGTCCTGAAAGGCGAATCCAATTCGGGAACCTGGGGATCGCGGGTGGTGCAGTTCGGAATCGCCTGCGTTTTCGTTGTCGGCATGATGAAGCTTCTCTGGCCGCGACTAAAGCAGCGCCGGATCGCCGCTCAGTATAACGCCGGATAGGAACGCCTCGGAAGAAACCCTAGCGGGACCAAATGCGACGCGAGCCATTCGCAGCCCTGTTCATAGCGATGGCCCTGTGGTCGTGCTCCGAAGCGCAGGATTCGAAAGAGCCATCGAAAAATCCAGCGACCGCATCGACCAAGCCGCCCGGCTACCAGGCTGCACTTCCGGAAGAATTGCGCGCAGTCGTGAACCGCCGGTTCACCGGGGACCTGGACGGAATGGTTGAGCGGCGGCTCATTCGGATCGCGGCACCCTTCAACCGCACCTTCTACTTCCTTGATGGAGGCGTCGAGCGCGGCCTCTCCTACGACTATGCCAAGCTGTTTGAGAAATCCCTCAACGAGCAGCTTGGGAGTGGCCATCCCGGCGTCCATATCGTGATCCTGCCGATGCCGCGCGATGCGCTTCTGCCGGCCTTGAACGACGGCTTGGCGGACATGGCGGTTGCGCAATTGACCATCACTCCGGAACGGCTGCGGATTGCCGATTTCACAATCCCGACGCGAGCGAACGTCACTGAGATTTGGGTGAGCGGGCCGGGTTCCGTTCAGTCGAATTCGCCAGATGCATTCAGCGGACGACAGGTGTTCGTTCGCAAAAGTTCAAGCTACTTCCAGAGTCTTCAGTTGCTGAACAACCGGCTGACGGCAGCCGGCAAACCGTCGGTCGACATCCGTGAAGCCCCGGAAAATCTTGAGGACGACGACCTGCTCGAAATGGTCAGTGCCGGCCTGATCCCGGCGACCGTCACGGACGACTATCTCGCTCAGTTCTGGAAAAGGATTTTTCCCGGACTGGTGCTCAGTGAAGCCGCGCCTCTCCGGACCGGCGGGCAACTGGCGGTCGCGGTTCGCAAATCCAGTCCGCAGCTCAAGGGTGAATTGGATAGCTTCATTCAAGCAAACGGCTTGGACACCACGCTGGGGGCGATCCTCAACAAGCGCTACCTGAAAGACGCCGACTATGTGCGCAGCGCCGCCGCTGGCGAAGAGCGTCGCAAGTTTCTCGCGGTCGTTGACCTCTTCCGCAAATATGGCCGGCAGTATGATTTCGATTATCTGCTGATGGCCGCGCAGGGTTATCAGGAGTCTCGGCTCGACCAAGGCGCCAAGAGCCACGTCGGCGCAATTGGCGTGATGCAATTAATGCCTGCCACAGGCGAGGAACAGAAGGTCGGCGACATCCGCCAGATCGAGCCCAACATCCACGGCGGCGTCAAATATATGCGGTTCATTCGCGACCGCTATTTCGGTGACGAGCCGATCACCGCGATCAACAAGGGCCTGTTCGCCTTTGCCTCTTACAACGCCGGGCCGGGCCGCATCCAGCAACTTCGCAAGGAAGCCGCAGCACGCGGTCTCGATCCCAACATTTGGTTCGGCAATGTCGAGCAGGTGGCAGCGGATCGCGTCGGTTCGGAACCCGTCACTTACGTCAGCAATATCTACAAATATTACATCGCCTACCGGTTAATCACCCAGGAAGAGGCTGAACGTCAGAAGACCAAGGCCGCGTTGCGGGCGCAAGCAAAGGCTAGCTGAGCCGTTCGAGGGTTCCTCAGACTTGGGGTTTCCCCGGATGGCAGCATCCTCAAGCAGCAGCGAAGATCAGCACTCCTGTTTTCAGCGGAGAGTAAGCATGGCTGTGAGTGTCGGGCGTCGCCTGCTGATCATGCTCTCGACCGCGCAACTGGCGATTGCCGGCTGCTCGACTCCGCACCGCCTACCGGCTGTGCCATTGGGTCAAGTCGCGCTCGCGAGCCCAACATCAGCTCCGGTGCGCTATCTTGTCACTCGCGAAACGGAGAGCTTCGCCGCTGAGGCCCGTAGCGCTCTGGCGAAGGAGCAGCAATGGCTGGCCACCGCCGGACAAGGTGCTGAGCTCCCCCCGGCCAATTTCCTGGCGATTTCGGGCGGCGGCGATAACGGTGCCTATGGCGCGGGTTTTCTGAACGGGTGGACTCAATCAGGAACCCGGCCAGAGTTCAAAGCAGTCACGGGAATCAGCACCGGAGCGCTGATCGCTCCATTTGCCTTTCTGGGGCCCAGGTACGACTATGTGCTTGAGCGGGTTTATACCCAGGTGTCGCAGAAGGACATTTTCAAGAAGCGAGGCATCGTCAAGGGCCTGTTCGGTGATGCGATGGCCGACACCCGACCGCTCGCGCTGTTGATCTCGTCCTACGTCAATCGTTCGCTGCTGGATCAAATCGCCGCCGAGTACGCCAAGGGCCGGTTGCTGCTGGTCGGAACCGCGAACCTAGACTCGCTCGAGCCGGTGATCTGGAACATGACCGCGATCGCGGCGAGCAAGGATCCGAATGCCGTCGAGCTGTTCAGCAAGGTCCTGCTGGCTTCGGCTTCCATTCCCGGCGCTTTTCCGCCGGTGATGATCGACGTGAATGTCGACGGCCGGCATTATCAAGAGATGCATGCGGACGGTGGAACGATGACTCAGGTCTTCCTCTATCCGCCATCATTGAACATCGCGAATTCGCCGCAGCGCAAGCGCGCTTTGTACATCATCAGGAACGCTCGCATGGATGCGGATTGGGCGAGCGTCGAACGGCGCACCTTGAGCATCACTGCGCGGGCGATTGCATCGCTCACTCGGACTCAAGGGGTCGGCGACCTTTACCGGATCTTCGCGACTGCCCAGCGGGACGGCTTCGATTTCAACCTGACCTACATCCCGGCGACCTTTACGACTCCGCACATGGAAGAGTTCGACACCGCTTACATGCGGTCGCTCTATGACGTCGGCTTGCGCGCTGCGAAGGGCGGGCACCAGTGGCAGAAGTATCCACCTGGGTTCGAGGCGCCGATGCAGGCCTCGGCGGGATCAACCGCGAATTGACGGTGATGCACGCGGCCGTCGTTCTGTTGAGTGCGGCCCTGGCCTCGAGCAGCCTCGCACCGAACTGGATTGGCCGGTTTGCGAACCCAGGCAGTCCCCCTGCGCCTTGGAGGTCGGTGCCCTACGGCAATACGCCGCCAACACACTACCGCGTGGCTGCGATCAATGGAAAGACCGGCGTCGAGGCGATTGTCGATCGCAGCATGTCGCTGCTCGGCCGGCCGATCAGCGTGGACCTGACGAAGACACCGGTGCTGTGCTGGCGGTGGTTCGTCAGCAATCCAGTGCGAAAAGCGGACATGACCCGGCGCAGCGGCGATGACTATGCCGCTCGAGTCTATGTCGCGTTCGATATTCCCAACTCGGCGCTATCCGGCTCCACCAAGCTCAAGCTGAAAATGGCGCGCAGCTTGCTAAAGCGGGATGTCCCTGACGCTGCGCTGGTCTATGTGTGGGACAATACCCATTCGGTCGGGACGGCGCGCAAGAGCAGTTACACGGATCGCTCGCAACTGGTCGTTGCCGAAACCGGCGCGTCGCGGGCTGGATCATGGGTGACAGAGCGCGCCGATGTCGCCGCGGATTATGCTCGCGCCTTTCCGCGCCAGCCAGGCACACCAACTTTTTTCGGCATCGCGGCCGATGGCGACAACACGAACAGCAAGGGGCGCGCGGGCTTCGCGGACATCCACTTCGTCGGCCGCGACGAGCCCTGCGCCGCCTAAACCTTCCTACTGTTGAGACCCTAGGGTTTGTCCTGATGGAGCCCGATGCCGCCGGGTGCGACCCCTACGGCTGGTCTCAACGATCGTCTGGAGCGAAGATATGACTGGCGTTCAAATCGCGCGGCTTGCCATTCCCGCACTGGTGCTGCTGGCGGCCGTGCCCGCCAACGCACAAACTGAAGATCACGCACCCGTTTCCCTGCGGTCGTCCCAACGGATGACTCAGGACCGGCCGGGAAGCGAGTCATGGACCTACGCTCAGCCGGTAACCCGCTTCACGCGGTACCGGACCGTGATCGTTGAACCGACAGCCGTATATCAAGGGCCTGATGCGCAGTTCGAAGGAATCGATCCTGGAGCACGCGCAACCTACGCGGGGATCATCACTCAGGAACTGCGTTCGGAGTTGGCGAAGACCTTCCCGTCGCCGGCGACTGCTCAGGCCGATACGCTGCGTGTGAAGGTGACGATCCTCGGGGCTTCGAAAACGACGGGCGGAATCGCGACTGCGACTCGGGTGACGCCCTTTGGCTTTGCTACCAGTGCACTCAAGAGCGCCTTGGGCAAGACAGGTAGCCTGACCGGCTCTGTGCTTTACGCGGTCGAGGTGCACGACGCGAAGTCCAACGAGCTGCTGCTGGCAGCGGTGAGGCGCCGTACTCCCGATCCGCTTGATGTCCCCGCCACGCTCTCGACCACCGACACGGTAAAGGCGGTCGCCCGGGATTTCGCAACGTCTGCCCGCCGCCGATTGGAAGAACTGACTCAAGCCAGGTGAGTGGTAAGCCGGAAACTCCGGATTTCTCCCGAAGTTGGATGCTCTGCTCGGGGTTTTCCCAGCAGAGCATCAATGTTCTTGCCCCATTAATTTACAAAAAACTTCTTACCATAGATCAATAAAGAGATTATGATTTGGGGCGAGGTAAGTGGCGTCTCCACCTCACCATGCTCGGGCAACGAAGCTTATCATGGGGGCTTGAAGATGGACGGCCATTCTAATCTCGACCGAGAATGTAGAGGGATTTCAGCCTTCTTCGGTGAACCTGCGGCCGACTGGGACGGAATCCTCAAGGCTCATGAGTATGAGCGGGAACGACTCGGACAGGAGCTGCACGACTCGGCTGGTCAGTTGATGGTCGCGTTGCACCTCAGCTTTGCGCGGCTGCGGCATGATGACGAAAATCCGCTGCACGCCGAAATCATCGACGAGATTCAGGGGACGATCCACGAGATCGATCGGCAGATCCGATCGTTGGCTTTTCTCCATCATCCGGCTGAACTCGGCACACGGAACGTTGACGTCGCCATTCAGGCGCTTGCGACTGGTTTCGGAAGCCGAAGCGGAATTCGGACCAGCTTCACAAGTCGTGGCAATTTCGCCGACCTGGATGAAGCCGTGGCGGTGGCTCTACTCCGCGTTGCGCAGGAAGCCTTGGTCAACATTCACCGCCATGCCCATGCCACCACCGCGATCATCGCCCTACGGAGCGGCGATGGCATCATCGAACTCAGCATCTCTGACGACGGGGTGGGAATCCCCACCGCACCGCGTTCCGATGGGCAGGGCATTGGACTTCAGGGCATGCGGCATCGTGTTCGGTCGGTGAATGGCCAATTCGAGGCTGCCCGACTACGGCGCGGGACCATGATTTTCGTGCGGATTCCGATCGGGATGCGGGCAATCGCTGACGAGCCGATGGAGCGCAGTCGCGGGACCGGCGGTCGGGTGGCGGCAGGCTAGGCCTGGATCAGCTGGTTGCGGACGGCGTAGCGCACGAGGTC
This sequence comes from uncultured Sphingomonadaceae bacterium, assembly GCA_946480515.1. The sequence goes on from CAMLKX010000054.1 coordinate 8,289, forward strand.
GGCCGTCGTCTTCAGCTTTAGCTTGCGCATCGCGCTGGCGCGGTGAGTTTCCACCGTCTTGATGCTGATGTTGAGCCGGGCCGCGATTTCCTTGTTGATGTGACCTTCGGCGACCTGCTGCACAATCTCGCGCTCGCGGTGGGTCAGGCTGCTCGCCACCGCCTGCGGCTTGCTGTCGAGGAACTGATCGAGAAGCGTGTCGGAGATCGCCCCTGAGAAGTAAGAGCGGTGGATCGACAATGCGTCGAGCGCTGCAATCAGGTGGCGTTCCGCGTCCGATTTCAGCACGAACCCGCGTACTCCCGCGCGGAGGATGTCCATGATGATCTCTTCGCGATCGTGCATGGTGTAGAGCAGGATCTCGATCCGGGGAAATTCCCGCTTGAGCGCATGGGACAGATCGAGGCCGTTCAGCTCTGGAATTGAGTAATCGAGGATCGCAATGTCGGGACGGCTTTCCCGCGCCAGCTCGAGTCCCGAACGTCCGTCAGCGGCTTCTCCAACCACCTGGTAGTAAGGTTTGGTTTCGACAAGCTGGCGAACACCGCGCCGGACCGCGTCATGATCATCGACAATGATTAACCGCCGGATCGGACTCGTCATATCCTGCCAATTCGTTGTTCATCGCGCCAAGACCAGCGCTCGACACGACCCCTGTTGACGCCTGGCACACACTCGACCCGCAACACGACCGAGCAGTTCGAACGTAAGAAGATCAGCATCAATTCCAATCGGGGTAAACCCATATCCACGGGGAGGCCCGGTTTGGTCGTGCATGAGCGCAAACCCGTTTGGTTGAGCGACCCTCCATATCAGGGACGTTCCTGATCAGGCCTAGGGATTAGCCCGATGAAAGCGCTGGCCGCCGGATGGTACCCGCTGATGAACCGGGACATCCAGGCACGGAGATTTTGCATGATGCGCCTTCACTCTTCGGTCGTGACGCTAGGGCTGTTGCTGGCGCTCACCGGGCCGGTTCAATCCGCTGCTCAAACGCCGCGCTCAGGCATGGCCATGCCCAGGCCTGCCGGGGATGACCCGATCGCCAATGAAGGCGTGATCGAAGATGGCGCGATCGACGCGCTCAAAGAGATGAGCGATTATCTGATGACCGCGAAGACCCTCGCCATCACGTCTCAAGGCAACATCGACGTGGTCACGAACGACGGGCAGCGGATCCAGCTTGACGGGACGACGACCTACAAGGTGCGCCGCCCTGGCTTCGTCATTGATTACGTCAGCGACATCAAGAGCCGGCGGTTCATTTACGACGGCAAAAACTTCACCGTCTATTCTCCCAAACTTGGCTATTACGCGAGCGTTCCGGCTCCACGCACCAACCGCGAAGTGCTCGATACCATCTACAACAAGTTCGGGATCGCACTCCCGCTGGAGGATTTGTTCCGCTGGGGCGATGGCTCCCGCAACGCGCGAATCGAAGCTTTGAAGTCCGCTTACAAGGTCGGGACGGCCACTCTCG
>CAMLKX010000055.1 GCA_946480515.1 uncultured Sphingomonadaceae bacterium
AATCGGATTCGGCCAACGCCGCAACGAATGTGGACCGGGAAGAACGGTCTCTGGAGGAACGCCGCCTGCTGACGGTTGGTGACGCGGGTGCATTCGCACAGCGCGATCTCCATACTGATCTCAAGGTCGAACTCCATCAACGGCTGCTCGACCTGATCAATCTGAGCGCGCTCGAGTCGATGTCGCGGCAGCAGATCCAGGACGAGGTCGGCGACATCGTTCAAGAGGAGCTGTCCAAGCAGAATCACGCGTTGAACCATGCGGAGCGGCGTCAGCTTGTCGATGATGTGCTTGACGAACTGCTCGGTCTCGGACCTTTGGAGCCTCTGCTCAAGGACGCAACCGTCACCGACATCGTAGTCAACGGTCACAAGAGCGTGTTCGTTGAGCGCTACGGTGTTCTTGAGGCAAGTCCAGTTCGTTTCAAGGATGAGCGGCATCTGCTGCGCATCATTCAGAAGATTGTGTCTGATGTCGGCCGCCGGGTCGATGAATCTTCCCCAATGGTGGATGCCAGGCTGGCGGACGGAAGCCGCGTCAATGCGGTCGTGCCGCCGCTTGCGCTCGATGGATCGCTCCTCTCGATCCGCAAGTTCTCGAAGGTGCCGATCAGCCTGGCTCGCCTGATCGAAATTGGATCAGTCCCCGCGCAAGTAGCGGAGGTGCTTGGCGCGATCGTTTCAGCGCGGCGCAACGTCTTGATTTCCGGCGGTACCGGCTCGGGCAAGACGACAATGCTCAATGCGATGTCCGCCTTCATCGATAATCGCGAACGGATTGTGACCATCGAAGATTCGGCGGAATTGCAGCTTCAGCAGTCGCATGTCGCAAGGCTCGAAACGCGGCCGCCAAACATCGAGGGCAGGGGGGAGATTGCTCAGCGGGATCTCGTCAAGAACGCTCTCCGGATGCGTCCAGACCGGATCATTGTCGGCGAGGTTCGCGCCGGCGAGGCCTTTGATATGCTCCAGGCGATGAACACCGGTCACGACGGGTCGATGACCACGGTGCATGCCAACAGCCCGCGCGATGCCCTTTCCCGCGTCGAACAGATGATCGGCATGAGCGGGATCGATATCCCGGCACGGTCCGCCCGCGCCCAGATCGCGTCGGCGATCAACGTCGTGATCCAGCTAGCACGTCTCGCCGATGGGCGACGGCGGTTGATCAGCCTGTCGGAAATTACCGGCATGGAAGGTGATGTCATCACCATGCAGGAGATCTTCCGTTATCGCCAGACAGGCATGACGGCTGACGGCGCTGTCCAAGGGCGGTTTGAGGCGACCGGTATTCGACCGCGGTTTCTCGATCACATCATGTCTCACGGCGTTTCGCTTTCGCCGGAGCTGTTTCGGCCGGATGCGAGGTTCGAGGCATGAGCAGCAATTGGCTCAAGGCGTTGGCTCTCGTCTGCGTGTTCGCGGCGGCCATGCTCGCGGTCGAAGCAATTGTGAGCTGGATCATTAGCGCGAGAGGTGGAAGCAAGGCGCTCAACCTTCGCTTGAAGATGATCGGACGAGGCATGTCTCGGGGCGAGACCCTGAGTAAGCTGCGCCGCGACGTCAGCAGCATCTCGACTAGCCTTCCGGCGCCATTTGTCGCCCCCGCACAGGGGTTCGAGCGGATGCTGACCATGGCCGGGCTAACCATTCCGACAACCCAGCTGATGCTGATCCTGTTGCTCGCTCCGTTCGCTGTGCTGATATTCCTCGTGCTTATTCTCTCGGGCATCAGTGCAGGTATGACCATCGGCAGGATCGTGATGTTGCTGGTGATCGCGGGGATGATTGGCTGGGCGATCCCGCTGCTCTTCATTCAGGCCAAAGCCAATCGGCGCCGGAAAAAGATGCAGGACCAGTTTCCGGTGGCGCTCGATGTCTTCGTGCGCGGGTTGCGTGCGGGTCACCCGGTTGCGGCTGCCTTGGAATTGCTGACGGTCGAAATGCCTGACCCAATGGGCAGCGAGTTCGGCATGGTCGTTGATGAGGTCACTTATGGCGCAGATCTACGTGACGCGCTCGAGAGCATGGCACAGCGCTGGGACCTGGAAGACATCCGCATGTTCGTCGTCTGCTTGTCTGTTCAAAGCGAGACTGGCGGCAATCTGGCGGAAATTCTGGAGAACCTGTCGAAGGTGATCCGCGACCGCGCGTCGATGATGCTGAAGGTTCGAGCCTTATCGAGCGAAGGACGAATGACAGCAATCATGCTGACCGCGCTTCCGATCCTCGCATTCACACTGCTGTTCCTGTTCAGCCCTAGCTTCTACCTGGATGTTGCGGACGATCCTGCTTTCGTTCCCGGGTTCGCGATTCTGATCATCCTCTATCTGATCGGCTTCTTTACAATCCGCCGGATGGTGGACCTGAAGGTGTGACTCTATGACCCCGGTCGTTCTTGAAAATCCTGTCGCCCGCATGGTCCTGATGGCGGGTTTGTTTGTGGGGGTCGTGCTTGTCACTTACATGATCGCGACAGCGATGGCGGCCAGGCGCGCAACGCAGCAACGATTGACCGGTGACCCGCCGATAGCGGGACAAACCTATGGCGGGTCGCTGCGCGGGCAGCAAGCGGAGGGGACGTGGCTTCGGCTCGTTGAATCAATCGAACGGACAGGCCTGCCCTTGGTCGATACGCGCGACCATGCGCTTCGGAACAGGTTGATAGCGGCTGGTTACAGTGCTCCGCATGCCCCGCGCGTATACACCCTGATCCGCTTGATCATGGTCATTCTGCTTCCGGTGCTACTGCTCAGCTACTGGTGGATGATTGGAAGCCGGCCGAGTTTGGCTGGCTTGTACTTCGGCGTGGTCATCTCGGCAGCGCTCGGCCTGTACATTCCCAGCTTGTTTATCAGGGCGAAGGCTGATCGGCGACAACGAGAAATCGTCAATGGATTTCCCGATGCGCTGGATCTGATGCTCGTGTGCGTCGAAGCAGGTCTTGGTCTCGAAGCAGCATTTGACCGCGTCGGAATGGAAATGACTCGTTCTCACCCGCTGCTTTCTCAGCAGCTTGGGGCTGTCGTATTGGAACTGCGTGCCGGTCGAAGCCGCGAAGATGCATTGCGGCGCATGGCGGATCGTGCGGGCGTCGATGAAATCCGAGCCTTCTCGACCCTGCTCATTCAGTCGACTAAACTCGGCTCAAGTGTCGCTCAGACGCTGCGGACCTATGCTTCGGAAATGCGCGAGCGCCGGCGGATGCGGGCCGAAGAAAAGGCACATCGCTTGCCCGTCTTATTGTCCATTCCGCTTGTGGCATGCATGCTGCCTGTGATGATCGGCGTGCTCATGCTGCCTGCGGCCATCAGAACGATCCGGGCCGTGATGCCGGCATTGACGGGAGGCTGAGATGAACCGGGGGGTTGTCGGAGAGCGCTGCACTGCTGCCGTTATGTTGATTGCGCTTGCAGCTTGCAGTTCCACGGGCGGCGAGCTTGCGATCCGTCCGACGAAATCGGCATTAGCGCCTGGCGAACTGCCAGTGCCCTACCGTGTCGCTGAGGCGCGCGCCCATTTTCGCTTGGGCAATGTCGCGCTTGCACTGGAGGGCTTTCGCAAGGCCCTGCGCGAAAATCCGAACAGTGTTGACGCGCTGAATGGAATGGCCGCCTGTTACGACCGGATGGGACGTTTCGACCTGTCTCGTCAGCAGTATGAGCAAGCCCTCGCGATAGCTCCCGGCGATGCGCGGCTGTACGTCAATCTTGCGACTTCGCTTGATCTGCAAGGCCGCGTTGAAGAAGCGGCTGCCGTTCGTCGCGAAATCAAGCAGCGCTTCGCATCTGCGGCTGTCGACCCAGGTGCTTCCCCGGCATCTCCCCCCGCTCCCCCGCCAGCTTTTCCGGAAATGGCGATGACTCCTCCTTCGCTGGCCGAGCAATCGCTGCATGTGCCGGCCCCGCAAGTTGCCATCGCCATTCCAGATCTCGGCCGGACTGAGGTCCCAACTCCTTCAGACCCGCGGCCAGCAGACCAGGCGCGCCTCGTGCCTCCCGGATTTTCTGAAGCATCGAGCCAGCGGCCTGCCGACAGCAACTACGCCAGCGCGCGGCTTGAGCGTTTGTCGCTGGGCGAAGTGGCGCTCGTGACTGCAGCACGGCCGCTGTGGAAGGCGCGGGTCGTCGAGCGCACTGGTCGAAGCACAACCATTGCTTTCGCCAAGCAGCCGCAGCGGCCAAATCCCGCTCAGGCCGTTGTCCTGCTGAATGCCGCCAGGATTGAAGGCCTGGCTGCCCGGACCCGCAGCCAGCTGGCCGCTCAGGGTTGGCGTCGAGTTGCAATCGGCAATGCCAGTCGCGCCCAGCGCCAGAGCATGATCCTCTATCCGAGGGAGCGTCGGGTGCTGGCCGAGCGGCTGTCGCGCCAGTTCGGATTCGCCATGCGTCAGCAAGAGACGAGTCGCGGACAAATTGTTGTTCTGCTCGGCCGTGATGTTGCTACCGATGCCCGGCAAGCTGGCCGCCGCACGTGATTGAACTGCTGCTCGCTGCGGCAGCTGTTCAGGGAGCTGTAGCGTCTTCCTCGGTCAACGAGGCGGCTCATGCATTGGCTGCTGGCAGGGTGGAGCAGGCGCGGGCAATGATCGCCACGGCAGTCGGCCGAGGCGAGAAAGGTGCGGAAATAGACCGGCTGCTGGCCGACCTGGCGCTCGCCAGCGGGGACAATGCCCGCGCGCTTGCCGGCTACTCAGCGCTACTCGAACGAAACGCGAGTGAACCGATCCTTGCTGAGCTTGCCGGCTTGGCTGCATTGCGCCTGAATAAGGTCGAACAGGCCGTGATGCTGCTCGAACGCGCAGTGGCGTCGCCCGAGGCCAGCTGGCGAGCATGGAATCTGAGGGGTGTCGCAGCGGATCGTATGCATGATTGGGCAACTGCTGATGATGCTTACCTCCATGCGGCCGAACTAGCGCCCGGTCGCGCCGACGTTCTGAACAATCACGGCTGGTCGCAAATGTTACGTGGGCACTGGGTGGAAGCGATCACGTTGCTGGACCAAGCTGCCGCTTCTGATCCGAAGAACGCGCTGATTGCGCGTAATCGCGAGCTTGCCAGTTTTGCGGCTGCTGGCGGTTTGCCGCAGCGACAAATCGGGGAGAGCGCGCGAGAGTTTGCGGCTCGTCTGAATGATGCCGGAGTTATGGCAGCCCTCACAGGTGATCGCTCCCGGGCCGTCGCTGCTTTTTCGCAAGCGATCGACGCCAGGTCTGAATGGTTCGACCGCGCTGCCAACAATTTGAACAGCCTCGGGCGGTAAACAGAGCTGAGCCAACCGAAGAGCGGCAGTCGATCCAGTCGGACGTGGCGCTTGATAGGTCGTGCTTTGTTAATTAGACTCTAGTCCAGGTATGCACCGATAGCGGGTGTCAGTGAGTCTCTTTTCGTCAGCTCGAGTGGAGGGGTTATGACCAACGGCAGAAGTGGTTTGGTAACCGGAGCTGGCGGAGGTATCGGGCGTGCCGCCGCAATCGCGTTCGCCAAACAAGGCGCGAAGGTCACGCTTGCGGATCTTAGTGTCGAGGGAGTTGAGCAAACCGCAGCGATGATCCGCGGCTCGGGCGGGGAGGCATTCTGCCAACAGCTCGATGTTGCTGATGCGGCTGCGGTGGATGCCGCGGTGGACGCACATGTTGAGCGCCATGGAAGCATCGACTTCGCCTTCAACAATGCCGGCATCTCTTTGGAGGATCTCGGCACCGAGTGGGGTGACCTCGATCTTTTCGACCGGACGCAGGCGGTGAACACCCGCGGGGTCTTATTGTGCATGCGCGCCGAAATCCGGCACATGGTGCGCCAAGGATCGGGGGCGATTGTCAACACCGCCTCGATCGCAGGGATGTCGGGCGCGGGGGGCGCAGGCTATTGCGCTAGCAAACATGCAGTGGTGGGCCTGACTCGATCGGCGGCGTTGCGCTACGCGGCGCAGGGCATCCGGATCAATGCCGTCTGTCCTGGCGTGATCGAAACACCGATGACGGAGGGACTGCTGGCTGATCCGCAGACTGCGGCGATGCTGGCGCAGATGAGTCCGATCGGCCGGTTTGGAAAGCCTGAGGACATTGCCAATGCGGTGCTGTTCCTCTGTTCGGAGGCAGCAAGCTTCATCACCGGCCACCCGCTCGCGGTGGACGGCGGATATCTCGCCCGGTGAGCGACGGGACGCGGATAACCCGCAGGGAGATGGTCGGCGGCGCGGTCGCGTTGCCGCTGGCGGGTGCGGCGCTTGCCGCTGAGCGCAGCAGTGGCCAGGACTTGCTTAGAGATCATGACTTGCTGGGTCTCGCCGAGTTGGTCCGTCGCAAGCAGATCCGGCCATCGGAGCTGTTGGAAGCGGCGATCGCCCGGGCGGAAGCGCTCAACCCGCGGTTCAACTTTCTCGCCCAGAAGCATTACGGTTATGGCCGACAGGCAATTGTGCGCGGGTTGCCGAGTGGACCGTTCACTGGCGTTCCGTGGCTCCTGAAGGATCTGAACACCTATATGGCGGGCGAGGTCACCGGCAACGGCAGCCGGCTCTATCGAGACTTCCGGCCACGGGAGACATCGGAGTTGGTGCGCCGCCATGAGCGCGCGGGTCTGGTGATCTTCGGCAAGACCACCACTCCTGAATTCGGGCTCACCGGAACGACGGAATCCAAAGCCACCGGTGCCACTCGCAATCCGTGGAACCCGGAGTATATCGCCGGGGGCTCGTCGGGCGGCGCTGCGGCGGCAGTGGCGGCTGGGGTGATCCCCGCGGCGCACGCTACCGATGGCGGCGGCTCGATACGCATTCCGGCCTCCTGCTGCGGGCTGTTCGGCTTGAAGCCGAGCAGGGGAAGGGTGCCGATGGGGCCGCAGCGCACGGAAGGGTGGGGTGGGCTATCCGCTCATCATGCGGTGACTTGGACGGTGCGGGATAGCGCCGCGTTGCTCGACGCGACCCACGGTCCTGAGCCCGGATCGCGCTATGCTGCGCCGACTCCCGAGCGGCCCTATCTCGATGAAGTGACCCGCACGCCCGGACGCCTGCGGATCGCGCTAATGGTGACTCCGATCTCCGGGACTCCAGTTGACCCGGAGTGCGTTGCAGCAGCACGAAATGCAGGCAAGCTGTGCGAAAGCCTCGGCCATTTCGTCGAAGAGGCCGCGCCGAAGCTCGACGCTGGGGCTTTGGGAGAGGCAGCATTTGCGATCATGGGACCGTCGGTCGCGGCCGAGCTCGACGCGCGGAGCAGGACGATTGGAGTCCCGCTCAGCCTCGATGTCGTCGAACGCGCCACCCTGGAGTTCTATTACGCGACGGGCAAGAAATTGGCGGCTACCGATGTGGTGCGGGCCAATATCACGCTTCAGGAAGCGGCCGTCACGGTCGCCCGGTTCACGGAGCGCTATGACCTGATCCTGTCGCCCACATTGGCACAGCCACCGCTGAAGCTCGGGATGATCGACCTTTCGCCCGCCAATGTGCAGACATTTTTACGCAACGTAACGCCGTTCACGCCCTTCACTGGACTTTACAATCAAACAGGGCAGCCGAGCATGAGCGTTCCACTTGGCCAATCCAGCGCGGGACTTCCCATCGGTGTCATGTTCTCGGCCCGATATGGGGACGAGGCGACACTGTTCCGGCTTGCTGGCCAGCTCGAGGCTGCCGCTCCATGGGTGCGAAAAAAGCCCAATGTCGGTTAAGAAGGAAGCCGACGCTCACATCACGCTGAGCGCTCGGGTTGTAAGCTGATGGCCGCGACAGATATGAGCGCAGCGTGAAGCAGGTCCCCGTCTCCCGTCGAGAACAGAACAAGGTGCGCACTCGAGGTGCAATCCTCAAGGCGGCGCGAACGCAATTTTCCGAGACTGGCATTGCCGGGACGACGATGGATGAGATCGCGAACCTCGCTGACGTCTCGCGTGCCACGCTGTTCAACTATTTTCCAAGTAAGGCCGACATTGTTGCGGAGTTAGCGGCCCAGATGGACGATGCCGTCATTCCGCTGATCCGGCGCTACGCCAGTGAACCCGGTCCGCTCGTAAAAAAGGTCACCGGCGTTTTCTCCGATACGGGGCGTTACCTTGAAACCCACCGGGAAATCTTGCGCCACCTCGTCGGAATCTCGGAGCAGAGCTGGGGCGACCGCTCTGGCATTGCACGGATCGCGCGCCTCACTGACGCCTTCGTCGAATTGCTTGACCAAACCAATATGCGACCAGACGTCGACACGCGGGTTGCTGCAGAAGTGCTGGTGAGCATCTACATTGGCTTCATCCACAACTGGCGCATGAGCGAGCATTACCCACTCGAGCGGCGGCTCAGCATAGCAGCTCGGCTGGTAGCGGATGCTCTCGCGCCCAGCGACACCAACCGGCGCAAAAGAACCTTGCCGGGACCTTCGAAGTAGGATCGACCCACTTCCTAGACGGATACGTTCATGAGCCTTGCTGACGGGGTCAGCTTGTCTTCTGAACGCGCGGCTCAACACGCATCGTGACCACGTCCATCCGCTCAGAGCGTGTCAGCGCGAACATGATCGTGTCCGCCAATTGCTCGGCATAAAGCATCTCGTGCTTTGCGATCGCCTCGTGCTTCTCCTCCTCGCTGCACTCCTGCATGTCGGTACCGACGGACCCTGGCTGAATCACGCTCACGCGAATATTCTTCTCCTCCGAGATTTCCTTGCGGAGTGTTTCGGCAAAGGCGTCAATCCCGGCCTTGGTCGCTGCGTAGACGCTTTCGCCCGCTGCCTTGATTGTGCTGCTGATCGAGCTGACGAAAAGGAGTTGCCCGCCACCGGATTTTTCCATCCGCTCGATCGCACGGCGGGTACATGCCATGTAGCCGACCAGATTAGTCTCGATCACATAGCGCCAGTCGTCTTCCTCCATCTCGTAAAGCGGCTCCGCGCCAAGGGCTGCGTTGCACACGAGGATGTCGATGCCGCCAAGCTGGTGGTCGACCGCCGCGAAGACCTGGTCGACTCCTTCGCGCGTTCCGCTGTCTGCGATGAGCCCAAATACCTGGCCGCTGCCGCTGCGCGCGTTGGCGAGCGACTGCTCCAACTCCGGCTGGTGTCGGCCGAAGGTCAGCACCTCGGCGCCGGCATCGCACAGCATTTTTACGAGTGCCCGCCCAATCCCCGTCGTCCCACCAGTCACAACCACGCGCTTGCCGCTGAGCGACACAGGTTCGATTTTCGAGTTCACGGGTTACTCCCAGATCAGGATGACGCGGCCATTCGCGGGGACATGGAAGTCGATCCGATTGCGGTCTTCGCACCGCGCGCGGATGGGATCTCCTCCGGCGGTCAGCACCTTCGCCTTGGGAAGTTTTTTGCGGGGCAGGCGCACCAGACTGATGTTGGCCGTGCACAACTCGCCCCCGTCGAGCTGGATGCTCAGTGCGCGGTCGCCGGTCCGCTCGTAGGACCGGATGAAGTGATCGCAGAAAAGCCGGAATGGCGCATCATCGACATGGTGATGAGAGCGGGTGGCGAAGACGAACGCGCCTCCACAGCCGTAGATCTCCTGCCCGACCTGTCCGGCTTTCTGCCCGTCCGGATAAAGATCCTCCAGCGGGAATGAGAGCTTGCGGTTGATCACGCCGCTTTGATGTTCGCCGTCCTGGATCGCGTCGGAAGGGAGTGCATCGGGATAATAGAACCAAGCCCGGTCCAGGGCATAACGGCAATATTCGCTGATCAGCATCCGCGCCGCCGGCTCAAGGTTGGGGCCTGCCTGGG
>CAMLKX010000056.1 GCA_946480515.1 uncultured Sphingomonadaceae bacterium
TGACAAGAAGGTTCGCTACCAGCTGGTCGGCCAGGCCGAGGCCGACGCCAAGATCGGGCGGATCTCCTACAATTCGCCGCTCGGCCGAGCATTGATCGGGCGGCAGGCTGGCGACGAAGTGGAAGTGACCACTCCGTCGGGTGACCGCTATTATGAGATCGCCTCGATCGAGTTCGTGTGATGCGCTTTCCGCGGACCGCAACCGCCCTGATCGCGGGGATCACGGTGCTGGTTTCGGGGTTCGTGATCATCACCAACACGCTTGATCAGGCCGCCTATCTGCTGGGCTTCGTTCCTGGAAGGCTGACGGGACAGGTCTCGCTGACCTACGAAATTCCCGTGGTGCTCACTCCCTTGACCGCAACGCTGGTGCATGGCGGCTTCCTGCACCTGCTGTTTAACCTCGTCGTTCTGTTGTTCTGCGGGACTCTGGTTGAGCGCGCCTTGGGGGCGGGGGGGATCGCGACCCTGTACATCGTCGGCGCCTTTGCAGCGGCAGCCGCGCATTTTCTTGCCGACAGCTCACCATTGGTGCCGATGGTTGGCGCAAGCGGAGCGATCAGCGCCTTGATGGGGGCATATGCGCTTATGTTCGGTCGCGTGCGGAACGTGACCGGGTCAGCTTCTCTCAACCGGTCGATCCACGTCATCTGGCTCGCGATCGCCTGGGTCGTGATCCAATGGATGACGGGCTTCCTCGCCGGTCAGCAGGGGGTTCAGATCGCGGTCGCCGCACACATCGGCGGGTTCATCGCGGGACTGCTGCTGCAGCGACCCTTACTGCTGTGGAGGTTCCGCCGCGCCTGAATCGGGCGACTGCAGGTCCGGCTCAAGCAGACGATGAAGGTGAACCACGACATATTTCATCTCGGCGTCGTCGACCGTTTTCTGCGCCTTGCCTCGCCAGGCGTCTTCGGCCTCCGCATAGCTGTCGTATAAGCCGACGAAATCAATCGCATTGAGATCAGCGAAATCGAGGGTTCGCGGATCCTTTACGCGGCCGCCGAATACCAGGTGCAACTTGCTCATGCGGAAGGCGCTAGCACAGGCTGTTGCTGTTGCGAACCGGGCGAGTCTCAGCTCGACGCGGTCTGCGTGCTCCCGTTCGATACCAACGACTGGATTGTATCTCCGATCGTCGCCTTGCCAATTTCCGCGAGCTTTGCCGTGCCTGCTTCACGCACGCTGTCCAGCGCCCCGCGGGCACTGTCGGTCAGCCGGGTGCCGGCAGGCCCGAGCAATTGCCGTTCACGCTCGGTCCGGGGGAGGATGGCAGCCAGCACGGCGCCGACGGCAAGTCCGCCGGCGACGGCCATCAGCGGAGCCGTAGCAACCCGTTCTGCTGCCCGGTCCCTTGCTGCCGACGCATTCAAGCGGGCGTTTTCGAGCGCGCGTGCTGCAGCGTCACGCGCCGCCTGTCCGCGCGGTTCACGGTCGGGCGCTTCGTTCACATCAGCCTTGGGCATCGGTTCCATCCTCTTCTGAGTTTTCGTTTCGGTCGAATAACGGACCCACCAAATTCATGATCGGCTCGCGAGCGGCGAACAGGACCGTTGCCGCCGCAACTGCGCCGGCCAGCAGCGGGCGCTTGGTCACGGCGTCGACGGCATCCTCGGCCAGATGCGCGCTCTTTTCCTTCGCTCCCTCCCACGCGTTGCGGGCGACGAAGCGTGGATTGGTCCTCACCTGCAGCTCGCGAAGGGTAGCCAGCATCTGGGTCCGGCTGCGCTCCACATCACTGCGGGCGCGCAGCACGGCGTCACTATCCTTCACCGCCATGCCTTTCGCACCCGTGCGTAGGCAAGCCACGCCAGCCCGCCGGCGATGGCGAGCGCGATGACGAATGCGAGGATCCCCGCAAACAGTGCAGGCATCACAGTCAGCAGCGCGAGGAATAGGGCGACGCACAGAGTGGTCACCGCGCCTTGCAGGAACAGCAATGCCGCGAAGGCAAGACCAGCCGGAAGCGCGAGGGATTTTGCGCGCTGGGCGGCAATCGCTTGCCAGAGCGTTAGCTCTGCCTTGGCGTAAGTGCGGCCATCTTCGACCAGGCGAGAGACGATCTGGCCGACCGTCTCTTCGCTTTCAGGTTCTGAACTGGCATTGGCCCCGTTCGCGATCACGTCAGGATTTACGCTGCTTTGAAGACGTACTTGTATCTTCGAGCCCAACCTTCAGCAGGCGAACAAGCGCGAAGCCGGCGATGGCTGCTCCCGCCAGCGCGATGCCGGGGCTCTGCTGAACAAAGGTGCGTGCGTCGTCGATAAGCTCGTCCGCGTCCTTCTGCGACAGACGGTTCGCAGCGCGCTCGATCGCTTCTGACGCCTTGCGGGCGTAGTCGCCATATTCCGGACCGAGCCGTTCATCCAATCCGCTTGCCGTATCCCCGATAAGTCTGGAGACGTTGCCAAGCGCATCGCTCGACCGCTCAATCCCTTGAGACACGAGCCCGCGCGCCGTTTCGGTCGCTTGTCCCGCGAGCTTATCGCGTCCGGCGCGAACCTGTTCACGCACGCGGTCGCGAGTGCTTGTCGGGGCGGGCGGTGACAGGGGAGCAGTCTGCTCATCGCGCAGGTCGGTTTCGTCAACCCCCGCGCCAGTGATGATCGAGTCTGTGCCTTCGGGAAGGGTCGTCGTATCGTCCGTCATCATGGCCTCCTAGTCGCCCTACAACCCCGTGCTCGCCGTAATGTTGCACGCTCGCAAGCAAGGCCTATAGAGCCGCCCGAGCCTATCACATCCTCAAGCATGAAGGGTAGCCGAGTGACTGCGATCGTCGATGTTCACGCACGCCAAATTCTCGACAGTCGCGGAAACCCGACCGTTGAGGTTGATGTAACGCTTGAGGACGGAAGCCTCGGCCGGGCAGCAGTTCCTTCCGGCGCTTCGACCGGAGCGCATGAAGCGGTCGAGCTTCGCGATGGCGACAAGAGCCGCTGGGGTGGGAAGGGCGTTACCCGGGCCGTCGCCGCGGTCAATGGCGAGATTGCCGAAGCAGTGGTCGGGCTGGATGCCGAGGACCAGGGCGAGCTGGACTCAACCATGATCGCGCTCGACGGCACCGCCAACAAGGGTCGTCTCGGCGCCAATGCAATCCTCGGCGTGAGCCTGGCAGCGGCGCGCGCGGCTGCCGATGCACGAGGACTGCCGCTCTACGCCTATGTCGGCGGGGTGACGGCGCATGTCCTGCCGGTGCCGATGATGAACATCATCAACGGCGGCGAGCATGCCGACAATCCGATCGACTTCCAGGAATTCATGGTCATGCCGGTCGGCGCGGACAGCTTTTCGGAGGCGTTGCGCTGTGGGACCGAGATTTTCCACGCGCTCAAGTCGGCGCTTCACCAGGCCGGACTGGCGACGGCGGTTGGTGACGAGGGCGGATTTGCGCCGAACATCGCCTCGGCGCGGAGCGCGCTCGACTATATCGCGCAGGCCACGGAGCAGGCGGGATACTCACTCGGCAATGACGTATTGATTGCGCTTGACTGCGCCTCGACCGAATTCTTCAAGGACGGCGCCTATGTCATGGAAGGTGAGGGGCGCAGCCTCTCGCCGGACGAGATGGCAGCCTACCTCGCGGGGCTGAGCCGGTCTTATCCAATCGCCTCGATCGAAGACGGCATGGGCGAGGACGACATGGCTGGGTGGAAGGCCCTGACCGATCTGATTGGCAACAAGGTGCAACTGGTTGGCGACGATCTGTTCGTGACCAATGAGCAGCGGCTCGCACGGGGAATTGAGGATGGCATCGCCAACTCGATCCTAGTGAAGGTCAATCAGATCGGCTCACTCAGCGAAACGATCGCCGCCGTGCGACTAGCGCAGACATCCGGCTACACCGCGGTGATGTCGCACCGTTCCGGCGAAACCGAAGATTCGACCATTGCCGATCTGGCGGTGGCGCTGTCCTGCGGTCAGATCAAAACAGGGAGCCTCGCGCGGTCAGACCGGACAGCGAAATACAACCAGTTGCTGCGGATCGAGGAGGAGTTGGGCGAGCAGGCGCGCTATGCGGGCCGGGCTGCTCTCAAGGCGTATCGCCCGAACGCTTGATCAACTTCCAGAAATTCAACGGAAGCCCTTGATTCATGCCGGACTTTCTGATTCTTTAGAGGCATGGACGGGGGCACCGGCAGCTTGGGAATCATTCGTCGCGCGGCCTTGCCCGCGCTGGCGCTGCTGATTGTCGGCAATTTCGCTGGTTACGCCGTCGCCGGACCGAATGGTCTTCTTGCCTGGGGCGGGTATCGCCATGATCTTCAGCAGCGGCGGCTTGAGCTCGCCCGGCTGGAGGTTGAGCGCGCGCAGTTGCGGCATCGCTCCGCACTTCTGGATCCAAGGAAAGCCGATCCCGACATGGCCGATGAGCTGGTCCGCCGGGATCTCGGTCTCGTGCGTCCGGACGAGGTCGTGATCGACCTTCCAAACTAGCGGCCATTCCGCACTGCAGCATGGCCGCGCATTGCCCTTGGGCGAGGCTCGCGTCATAGCGGCGATTCCCGGATGATTTCCACGAAGGTTTCGCCTTGGCCCGAAAATTGACTGCTGCAGCAAACCGCAGAGCCGCTTCTTCTACGCCCCCGCCGCCCAATCGGGAGCGTCCGGGCGAGCCAGAGCGGTACAAGGCCGACCGTGATGAGATGCTGGGCCTCTATCGCCAGATGCTGCTCATTCGCCGGTTCGAGGAGCGCGCGGGCCAGCTTTATGGCCTGGGTCTGATCGGCGGCTTCTGCCATCTTTACATCGGTCAGGAAGCGGTCGCGGTCGGCCTTCAGTCGGCCATGACCGTCGGCAAGGACAGCGTGATCACCGGCTATCGCGACCATGGTCATATGCTGGCCTATGGCATCGATCCCAAGATCATCATGGCCGAGCTGACCGGTCGCGCCGCCGGCATTTCGCGCGGCAAGGGCGGATCGATGCACATGTTCTCGGTCGAGCATGGCTTCTACGGCGGACATGGGATCGTCGGGGCGCAAGTCAGCCTCGGCACCGGCCTGGCGTTCAAGCATCAATATCAGGACGACGGCGGGGTCTGCCTGTCCTACTTCGGCGATGGCGCGGCCAATCAGGGCCAGGTCTACGAAAGCTTCAACATGGCTCAGCTGTGGAAGCTGCCGGTCATCTACGCGATCGAAAACAACCAATATGCGATGGGAACGTCGGTCGCCCGGTCAAGCGCTGAAGATCAATTCTACCGTCGCGGCGAAAGCTTCCGCATTCCTGGGCTTCAAGTCGACGGGATGGACGTACTGGCGGTGCGCGGAGCGGCCGAGGAAGCGCTTGCCTGGACCCGGGCCGGGAAGGGCCCGATCATCCTTGAGCTGAAGACCTATCGCTATCGCGGTCACTCCATGTCCGATCCCGCAAAATATCGTACGAAGGAAGAAGTGCAGTCCTATCGCACCGGCAATGATCCGATCGACCATGCCGCGCATGACCTTGCCCAGCTCGGAGTCAGCGAGGATGAGCTCAAGGCGATCGACAAGGAGATCAAGGACGTCGTGGTCGCTGCCGCGAAATACGCCGAGGAGGCCCCCGAACCCGAATCGTCCGAGCTCTACACCGACGTGCTGGTGGAGACTTACTGATGGGGATCGAGCTGAAGATGCCGGCCCTGTCGCCGACCATGGAGGAGGGCACGCTCGCCAAGTGGCTGGTGAAGGAAGGCGATAGCGTCACCGCAGGGGACATCCTCGCTGAGATCGAGACCGACAAGGCGACGATGGAATTCGAAGCTGTCGATGAAGGCGTGATCGCCAAGATCCTGGTTCCCGAAGGCACCGATAATGTGAAGGTCGGGGAGCCGATCGCCGTGATCTCCGGCGATGGCGAGGCGGCGAGTGCGGATGAGCCACCGCGGGCCGAACAGACGCCTTCCGATCAGCAGACGGAACCCACGCCCCCACCGAAGGCGGAGACTGGCACCAGTCAACTTGCGGCGGCGCCCGCCAGCAGGACGGAAGTCGCCGAAGGGCCAGCGAGCACCACCACGGTGCGCGAGGCGCTGCGCGATGCGATGGCCGAAGAGATGCGCCGCGACGAGCGGGTGTTCGTCATGGGTGAGGAAGTGGCCGAGTATCAGGGCGCCTACAAGGTGACCCAGGGCCTGCTTGAGGAGTTCGGGCCGCGCCGCGTGATCGACACGCCGATCACCGAATATGGCTTTGCCGGCCTTGGCACTGGCGCGGCGATGGGCGGGCTACGGCCGATCATCGAGTTCATGACCTTCAACTTCGCCATGCAGGCGATCGATCACGTCATCAATTCGGCGGCCAAGACCAACTATATGTCGGGCGGCCAGATGCGCTGCCCGATCGTGTTCCGCGGGCCCAATGGCGCTGCGAGCCGGGTCGCTGCCCAGCATAGCCAGAACTATGGACCATGGTACGCCAGCGTTCCCGGGTTGGTCGTCATCGCGCCTTATAGCGCGGCTGACTGCAAGGGCTTGCTCAAGGCGGCGATCCGTAGCGAGGATCCGGTTGTCTTCCTTGAAAACGAGCTCCTCTATGGACAGAAGTTCGACGTCCCGACGGCGGACGATTATGTCCTTCCAATCGGGCAGGCTCGGGTCGCGCGGGTGGGGCGTGACGTCACTCTCGTCAGCTACTCCATCGGTGTTGGGGTTGCGCTCCAGGCTGCCGATGCGCTTGCCGCCGAGGGCATCGAAGCCGAGGTGATCGATCTGAGAACCTTGCGCCCGCTGGATCGCCAGACGGTTCTGGCCAGCCTGGCCAAGACGAACCGGATGGTCGTGGTGGAGGAGGGATGGCCGACCTGTTCGATTGCCTCCGAGATCATCGCGATTGCGATGGAGGAGGGTTTCGATGATCTCGACGCCCCGGTCCTGCGCGTCACCAATGAGGATGTCCCGCTGCCCTACGCCGCGAATCTCGAGAAGCTCGCACTCGTAAGCCCCCAGCGCGTGATCGAAGCCGCGAAGGCGGTCTGCTATCGCTGAGCGGCCGATCGACCGCGACCGGTCGATTGCTCTCTCATTGACTCCGACGTCACTCCGCCCCGCGATCGAGGCGCTATGGGCGGTGGATCGGGCGTTGGCTGATGTTGTGACGGACACGAGCGACCCGATGCTTGGGGCGATCCGCCTCGCCTGGTGGCGGGACAATCTGGAAGGGTTGGACCATTCGCCCCCTCCGGCTGAAGCGCGGCTCGGACGGGTTTCCGGACAACTCCTGCCGCTCGGCGTTTTGGGCGCGGAATTGGCCGAGCTTGCTGAGTGCTGGCAGTCCTTGCTCAATCCATTTCCGTGGGATGAGACGGTCGCGCGCGCTGTGGAGCAGCGTGGCACAATCTTGTTCGAGGCGGGAGCGCGGATCCTGGGAGAACCGGAGGGGCTCCCGGGTGCGGCGGGGGCGGTCTGGTCACTGGTCGACTCAGCGCAGCATTGCAGCGATGCCACTTCGCGCAGCTTCCTGCTTGCACGCGCACACCAACTTGCGCATTCGTTATCCTATCAACGCTCGCCTTCGCGGCTTCGGCCGCTGACCGTCCTCGGCGCACTTGCCGCGTACGATGCGGCCAGCGGATTGGGGGGTAGCGGATGGTCGCGGGGGATTGCGGCTATCCGCCATCGATTGAGCGGAGGGTTCCCTCAGGTTGGTTGACGCGGCCCCCATCGCCGCCGAAACAGCGCTGACGAGTCTTTGCGTAAGGGTTGGGGGCAAATGTTGCGTTATCTGGCGGCCGCCGTCGTGGTCCTATTGTTGTCGGCCGCGATCTTGCTGGTCTGGCAGGGGCAGTCTGATCAGGCCTCTGCGCTTCCCGCGCCACCGCCGGCTCAACCGGCGATGATTGCTCCGGTCGCCGAACCGATGCCGGCTCCGCCCGAAGCGTCGCCCAAGACCCGCGAGCAGAAAAGGTTCGGCCGAGCAGACAAGGATGATGACGGTCGAATCACCAGGGCTGAATTGCTCGAGCCGCGCCGCAAGGCCTTCGCCAAGCTGGACAGCAACGGCAATGGAACCCTGTCATTTGAGGAGTGGGCCGTGAAAACGGCAGAAAAGTTCCAGGGCGCCGACAAGGATGGGTCCGGTTGGCTAACGGCCACGGAATATGCGACAACGGCTCCAAAGCCGGCAAAGCCAAAGCGGTGCGCCTGCTGAACCTCGCGTTCTGAAGGTCTCCAGTGCAACTCATCTCCCTGACCTACACCAGCTTCGCGAGCCTCGACGTGACGGCCGAAGATGTTGCGGAAATCCACCGGTCGGCGCGCGAGAATAATGCGCTGGACGGGATTACTGGCCTGCTGATCTTCAATGGCACTCACTTCCTGCAGGTCATTGAAGGGAGCGAGGACGCGATCGACGACCTGGTCGAGCGGCTCCGTCGAGATTCTCGTCACCGGAGCATCGAGCTCCGGGACCGCCGCTCGATCGAGCAGCGCTGCTTCAAGGATTGGTCGATGGAGCTGGTCCACGTGAAGACCCGCTATCACGACGCGCAGGAGACGATCACCAAAGTGCTTCCCACCGCGCTGCCGGACGAGGTGAGCGGCCGGATCATGGCCATGGTCGCGCAGATCAGCGCAACGGTGGAACTTCCCGACTAGGCAGTCTGCGGAACCCGTTCCTCGAGCGTTTCAAGCCAATCGCCAAATGCCGCACGCGCCCGATCGGTATACATCCGCTTGCGATCGGCTTTTCGGGTGCGGCCGGGGATCGGCGGCATCAAACCGAAACTCACATTCATCGGCTGGAAGGTTTCCGCCTCCGCCCCGCCTGTGATGTGCCGAAGCAGCGCTCCGAGCGCTGTTTCGACCGGCGGCGGACAAAGCTCTGTTCCGTGATGTTCAGCGGTTGCGAAGCGGGCAGCCAGCAGGCCGATGGCGGCGCTTTCGACATAGCCTTCGCAGCCGGTGATCTGACCCGCGAACCGGATGTTGGGCCGGCTCTTCAACCGTAGTCTACTATCGAGCAGTCGCGGCGAATTGATGAAGCTGTTGCGGTGGATTCCGCCGAGCCGCGCAAATTCCGCGTTTTGCAGCCCTGGAATGGTTCGGAAAATCCGCACCTGCTCCGAATGTTTCAGCTTGGTCTGGAACCCGACCATGTTCCACAAGGTCCCGAGCGCATTGTCCTGCCGAAGCTGGACCACGGCATGGGGCCAACGGCCTGTTCGCGGATCATCCAGCCCGACCGGCTTCATCGGTCCGTGGCGGAGCGTGTCGACGCCTCTCGCGGCCATGACCTCGATCGGCATGCAGCCTTCGAAATAGGGGGTATCGCGTTCCCAATCCTTGAACTCCGTTTTTTCACCCGCATTGAGGGCCGCGATAAACGCTTCATATTCCTCGCGATTGAGCGGGCAGTTGATGTAGTCGCTGCCGCTCCCCTTGTTCCAGCGGGACTGGAGCCAGCACAACGACATGTCGATGCTGTCGCGGTGAACGATCGGGGCAAGCGCATCGAAGAAGGCAAGGGCGTCGCTTCCCGTCTCGGTTGCGATGGCGTCCGCGAGCCCGGCGCCGGTCAGCGGGCCTGTCGCGATGATCGCCGGATGATCGGGCAGCCGATCGACTTGCTCACGCATGAGGTGGATGTTGGGGTGATGTTCGATCGCGCGGGTTACCTCCCCAGCGAAGGCGTCGCGGTCGACCGCGAGCGCTGATCCAGCGGGAACACGATGGACGTCCGCCGCCTTCAGGATGAGCGAGCCGAGCGCCCGCATCTCCTGATGCAGCAGACC
>CAMLKX010000057.1 GCA_946480515.1 uncultured Sphingomonadaceae bacterium
GATCATCGCGACGCAGGCGAATGCTTCATTGACTTCGAACAGGTCGGCATCGCCAACCGTCCAGCCCGCCTTGTCGAGCAGCTTCTTGATGGCTGGAACGGGGGCTGAGGTGAACCGCGCCGGCTCATGCGCATGAGCGGCATGAGCAACAATGCGCGCAACTGGTTTCAGCCCGAGCTTGTCCGCGATACTTTGCCGGGTGACGACCAGGGCGGCTGCACCGTCGCTGATTGAACTCGCGTTGGCCGCGGTGACCGTCCCGTCCTTGTCGAATGCGGGCTTGAGCTGCGGAATCTTCTCCGGGTTGGCCTTGCCGGGCTGCTCGTCGACCGCGATCGTTATATCGCCCTTGCGGCTGGATACAGTGACCGGAACCAGTTCGCGGTCGAACCTGCCGCCCTGGATGGCGGCATTGGCCCGCCGCAGGCTCTCAACCGCATATTCGTCCTGGTTTTCCCGCGTGAACTGATATTCGCGCGCTGCCTCATCGGCGAAGGTGCCCATGGCGCGGCCGCGGTCATACACGTCCTCGAGACCATCGAGCATCATATGATCGTAGACGGTGTCGTGGCCGATCCGGGCGCCGGTCCGGTGCTTCTGCAGCAGGTAGGGTGCGTTGGTCATCGATTCCATTCCGCCGGCAACGACCATGTCCGTCGACCCGGCAACCAGCATGTCATGCGCGAACATGAGGCTTTGCATGCCTGAGCCGCACATCTTGTTGATGGTCACCGCTTCGGTCGATTTGGGAAGCCCCGCGCCAAGTGCTGCCTGACGAGCCGGAGCCTGCCCGAGGCCGGCCTGCAGCACGCAGCCCATGAACGCCTTGTCGACCTGATCGCCGGCGACTCCAGCACGCTCGACCGCCGCCTTGACCGCGATCGCGCCAAGCTGATTGGCGTTCATCGCGGCAAGGCTTCCCTGGAAGCTACCCATGGGCGTGCGCGCATAGGAAAGGATGACGATCGGATCGGAGTTGCTGTTCATGTGGAGACTCGGCTGGAAAGAATGTGTGGGGCACATAGGGCGGGGGAGCGCTCGATTCAAATCACCGCTTGATCTTACGCGCCAGCGCTGTTGTGGGGACGCGCAAACACCAATGGGAACCCAAAGACGATGAACATCGATGGAATCGCCGCTGTTGTAACGGGCGGAGCATCCGGGCTTGGCGAGGCAACGGCCCGAGCTCTCGCGGCCCGTGGCGCGAAGGTGGCTCTGCTCGACAGAGATCCCAACCGGGGCGGCCAGGTTGCGGATGAGATTGGCGGTGCGTTCTGCGAGTGCGACGTCACCAGCGACGATGCGGTGGCCAGCGCATTCGCGAAGGCCCGGGAGGCTCATGGACAGGAGCGGGTTCTGGTCAACTGCGCCGGCATCGCCAACGGCTTCAAGACGGTCGGCAAGGACAAAACCACCGGAGAATATCGGCTCTACCCGCTCGAGCAGTTTGAGCTGGCCATTCGGATCAACCTCATCGGCACGTTCCGCTGCGTCGCGCACAGTGCCCTGGGAATGGTCACGACCGACCCACTTGAGGACGGTCAACGCGGCGTGATCATCAACACGGCTTCGGTTGCTGCCGAAGACGGTCAGATTGGCCAGGTCGCCTATGCGGCATCAAAGGGCGGAGTGCTGTCGATGGGCCTCCCGATCGCCCGCGACCTGATGGGCGAGGGCATTCGCGTCAACACCATCCTTCCCGGCATTTTCAGGACGCCAATGGTGGCGGGGCTCCCTCAGAACGTTCAGGATTCGCTGGCTGAGCAGGTGCCCTTTCCGCGCCGTCTGGGTCGTCCCGAAGAATATGCCGATCTGGCCTGCTTCATGATCGAGAACGATTATGTGAACGGGACGTCCATGCGGCTGGACGGAGCGATCCGGATGGCGCCCCGCTGATCTCAGGAGCTGACAAGTCGATGTGAGACCGTGGCGGTAGCGGCGGCTTCATCGCGGCGAGCTGCAGGCGCCGCCGAAGAGACTCCACTTCGGACTGAACTTGTTGGATCCAGGCCGCGATTGCGCGTGCCTCCGAGGGTTGATGTCCATAGTTGACGAGAATGCCGCACAGCCGCTCTGCTTCCGCAAGGGTTGCGCCAACCTGTTCGAGCCAATTCAGACGATCAAAAGCTCTGCGATCCCAATCGTCTAACTCTACCTCAAACACGGTCCCACCTTTCCGGCCTTGTATTAAATCGGCGTTTACCGCGACAGCCGCTTTTTGGTTCACCATGGATCAAATTTAAGGCTGACTTCCGTCCACTTTGCTCGTTATCAACGCGATTGCTCGGTTCATTTTGGCGTATTGGGTGGATCTTATGAACGGGTCGCAGCTTGCGTATGAGCTGAGTGAAGACGCGCACGACAGTTTTTCAACTGGTGCTCCGGTGCTGATTGCGGCTGATTGTGAAGCAGCGCAGAGCAGTGCCCTCCAGCTGCTGAGTGCAGCAGGGATGCGCATCGGCGAACCAGTGGACATCAACCGGGCCGTCGAACGGCTCGACCGGCAGGTGTCCACGCGGGCAGTGTGGGTTGAGCTTGCTGAAGATGGCGGAGGCGCACTCAGCCACCTGCTGGAGCGGATCAACGATGATGCGAACAGCGGCCTCTATCCGGCAATTGTCGCGGCTCCCGCGCGCTTGCTCGATCTGGTCAGCTTCTACATTGATTCGCCCGCGGTCGAACTGCTGATCGACGCTGATCTGGCTGAGCGAGCGGCTGCTCTAGCAGTGGCAACCAGTCGCGTTTCGTTGCCTACCGGGGTGGCGGAAGTGACTGGCGACAACAGCACGCTCCGGCTTCGCCAGCTTAGCGAGGAAGTGGGGCGGATTGCGGCCACGCTCGCGCAATTGTCCGGCAGCCCTGCCGTCGAGCGCCCTGCGCCCGCGTCGGTATCGCCGCATCCCGAGCTTGATCTGTCGCTGGAGGACGTCCGCGCCATTATCCGCGCACGCCGTGTCCGCTCCAAATATTTCGAAGGGTCACTGTTCGCCGATCCAGCGTGGGACATGCTGCTCGACCTCACCCAAGCCGAGCTGGCGCAGTATCGCGTTCCCGTATCCAGCCTGTGCATTGCTGCTGCCGTGCCCTCCACCACGGCGCTGCGGTGGATCAAGGCCATGGTTACCAAAGGCCTGTTCGTCCGCCGCGCGGATCACCGGGATGCCCGGCGCGTCTTCATCGAGTTGTCGCCGGCGACCTCGGCGGCAATGCGAGCCTATTTCGCGGAAGTCGGCCGCCCGGCGGGAGCCTAAAGAGTAGCAAACCGCTTTCGCTTTGGCGAAGGCGGTAGTGTCGTCTAAATGCTGGCGCGATGCTTACACTGCCGAACCTGTTGACGCTGTCTCGTATCCTGGCAGTTCCGATCCTCGTGTTCCTGCTGTGGCGGCCCAGCCCGCTCGATTATGCGATGACTTTCGTGCTGTATTGCATCGTCGGACTGACCGATTATTTCGATGGTTATCTGGCGCGAGCGCAGGGACAGATCTCCCGGCTCGGCATCTTCCTCGATCCGATTGCCGACAAGATCATGGTGGCCGCGGTGATCATCATGCTGGTCGCCACGCGCAAGATGAGCGGGGAGCCGAACATCCATGGCTTGCACATCATACCCGCGCTCATCATCCTTCTGCGCGAGATCATCGTGTCGGGTCTGCGCGAGTTTCTCGCGGGCCTTCAGGTGTCGGTGCCAGTCAGCCGGCTCGCCAAGTGGAAGACCGCGTTTCAGCTGATTGCGCTTGGCGGCTTGATCCTGGCCGGCGCGGTGCCCGATCAAGTCTGGGTGCATACGGCGGGCTTGGCCTGCCTGTGGGCCGCGGCAGCGCTCACGCTGGTGACGGGCTATGATTACCTCCGGACCGGCCTTAGGCATATGGACTGATCGGCGCCTCAAGCCTCCCCAACCGACTTGATCGACCGAGCGAGCAGTTCGAAATTCCGGCGCTGCGCTGAGCCCTTCCGCCAGACGAGCGCAATCGTCCGCATCGCCGGCTGACCGTCGCCGGTCGTCAGCGGGCGGATGGCAATCGTGCCCTGGTCCGCAAGGCCGGCCTTCACCGCCATCTGCGGCAGGAATGTGAGGCCGAGGCCGCCGCTGACCATCTGCACCAAGGTGTGGAGGCTGGTGCCCAGCATCGCGGCATCACCGCGCAAAGCTCCGCAGGCCGCCAACGCATGATCCTTAAGGCAGTGACCGTCCTCAAGCATCAGCAGTGCGGCAGGTTCCAGCGCGCTTCCGTTCACGGGACCACCAGCCGCGAGGGGGTGATCCGCCGGGAGCGCGAGTAGCAGGGGATCGTCAAACAACTCCTCGCTCTCGATATTGCTGCCGCAGGCGAAGGGGAGGGCCAGAAGCACGCAGTCGACCGCACCGCGCTGGAGGGCATCACAGGCGGCGCTGCTGGTCTCCTCCCGCAAAGTCAGGCGAAGCTGCGGATACCGCTGCTTCAACTTGGTCAACAGGCCGGGCAGCAGAAATGGCGCGATCGTGGGGATGACCGCCATCCGCAATTCGCCGCTCATCGGCTCGGCCTCGGCCTGAACCATGTCGGTCAGCTCTTCCGCTCCGCGCAGCAACTCCCGGGCTTTGTGCACGACCTGCTCCCCGAGCGGAGTGAAACGAACCGACCGCCGTGAACGTTCGACCAAGGTCACCCCGAGCAGTTGCTCCAGCTCCTGAAGTCCGGCGGACAAGGTCGACTGGCTGACTGCCACCGTCGCTGCGGCACGGCCAAAGTGACGCTGGTCCGCAAGAGCAACGAGATAGGAGAGTTGCCGGAGTGTCGGGAGGAAGGCTCGCATCGGCGACATTGTAATCGATAAAAGCGATCAACTCAATCGGAACAATCCATTTGATCGATCTGAAGCACACCCTAAGTATCAGTCATCAGCCCTCAAGTTCACAGGAGATCAGTGACCATGCTCAGCGTTGGCGATAAGTTTCCAGGCCTCACCGTTCCCGTCCAGCAGGGCACGTCGGCTCTCCCCTCTGGGGAGTCGATCGATCTGTCGCAGGCTAACGGCCGCTGGAAAGTGGTGTTCTTCTGGCCGAAGGATTTCACCTTCGTCTGCCCGACCGAGATTGTCGGCTATGGCGAACTCAAGCGGGACTTCGATGACCGCGATGCGGATCTGATCGGTGCGTCGACCGATACCGCCCATGTCCACTTTGCATGGCGCAAGTCCGACGAGCGGCTTGCCGAGGCGGACTTCCCGTGGATCGCGGACAGCAACAAGAAGCTCGCTGGAGCGCTCGGCATTCTCCACCCCGACGAGGGAGTCGCCTATCGCGCGACCTTCGTCGTCGACCCGGATAATGTCATCCAGCATGTGACGATCAACGGCCTCAATGTCGGTCGGAATCCCCAGGAGACGCTCCGGGTGCTCGACGCGCTTCAGACGGACGAGCTTTGCCCGTGCAACTGGCATCAGGGCGAAGAGGTTCTGAAGCCCGCCGCCTAACCGAAACAGAGGGCGCGGTGCGCCGCGCCCTCTCATCGACTGCCATCGCCCGGTGACACCGCCGGAACGGTGCTCTGCGGCCGAAGTGAAAGGAAATCCGAATGTCTCTTAAGGAACTCGCCGACACGTTGCCGGACTTCGCCAAGGACATCCGGCTCAATCTCTCCTCGGTCTTGTCCGACCAGACGCTCGGCGACCAGCGCAAATATGGCCTGCTGCTCGCCTGTGCCCATGGCAGCGGTTACCGGCCGTTGGTGGCCGCCGCCGAGGCGGAGGTCGAGGGGAAGCTCTCGCCCGAGGCCGCCAATGCCGCACGCGGAGCAGCGGCGGTGATGGCCATGAACAATGTCTATTACCGTTTCGTCCACCTCGTTTCGAACCCGGAATATGGGAAGCTGCCGGCGAAGCTGCGCATGAACCTGATCGGCTCGCCGGGCATTGAGAAGGATGACTTCGAGCTATTCAGCCTGGCTGTGAGCGCGATGAACGGCTGCGGCATGTGCATCGACAGCCACGAACGCGTGCTTCAGCAGCATGGGATGAAGGTCGAGACGATCCAGTTTGCCGCCCGCATCGGCGCGATCATGAAGGCGGTGGCAACCGTCCATGCGACCATGTAATTGCCGGCGGCTTAGTGCCGCCAGCGTCTGCCGTCAGGACAGGGCCCGGTAGAGCGCGTAGCTGCTGGTCAGCGTGACCAGCGCTCCTACGAAAGTCAGCAGCAGGTCGGGGTTCACCCGCTTGGCGATCATTGCGCCAAACGGCGCCGCGATCACTCCCCCGATCACCAGGCCGGCAAGTGCATTCCACAGCATCTGCTGGGCCTCCGCGCTTCCGCCGAAGGTGAAGGAGAATAGGAAGGTCGCGGAGATGGTGATCGTCAGAAAGAATTCGGCGGTGTTGACGGTGCCGATTGTCTTACGCGGATTGCTGCCCTGGACGAGCAGGTTGGAGGTTACGATCGCGCCCCACCCGCCGCCGCCCGCCGCGTCGAGGAACCCGCCAGCAAGGCCGAGCGGTTCGACCACCTTGGGCTGCCGCTCCGTGTGACGGTGCATGATCCCCCGGTAGAACAAATAGATGCCAAGGCTGGTCAGATAGGCGAGGACGAACGGCTTGGCGACGTCGGCCGGGATTTGGACCAGGATATAGGCGCCGAGAACCCCGCCGATAATTCCGGGAATGACAATCCTGAAGAACAGCCGCCAGTCGACGTTGCGGTGCGCCACATGACTGACCGCCGAGACCGCGGTCGTGAAGGTTTCCGCGGTGTGCACTCCCGCGGAAGCGGCTGCGGGAGGAACGCCGATGCTGATGAGGAGCGTGCTCGAAATCTGCCCGAACGCCATCCCAAGCGCGCCGTCGACCATCTGAGCGGCGACACCGATGAGAATGAACGGCAGCAGGGCCACGGGGTCAGCAAGCAGTTCAGCGATGATGGCAGGTCTCCCCGTTGGCGCCGCAGCGCCTTTGCCGTCACATGGCAGGACAGGCAAGTCCCCAGAGCGGCCCTCGACTGGCAATTGCCGAGCGGACTTCCTATTATGGTCGCAAGTTCAACAGCGCCGTGAAGACGAATGTCCCTGATTGCTTATCTCGATTCAGTGAAGGCGCGTGATCCCGCCGCAAGGTCGCGGTGGGAGATCCTGTTCTATCCAGGAGTCATTGCCCTTGGCCTCCACCGGGTCGGGCACTGGCTCTACGGCGGGCAACTGTATGTGCTGGCGCGGATGGTCAACCATCTTGCGCGGGCGCTGACCGCCATCGACATCCACCCGGGCGCCAAGATCGGGCGCAACTTCTTCATCGACCATGGTTTTACCGTGATCGGTGAGACCGCGGAGATCGGCGATAATGTCACCATCTATCAATGCGTCACTCTCGGCGGGACCAACCCGACCAACGGCGTCGCTGGTAAGCGTCATCCGACGCTGCGCGATGGGGTGGTGATTGGATCGGGGGCGCAGGTCCTCGGCCCGATCGAAGTGGGCGCGGGCGCGCGGATCGGTGCCAATGCGGTCGTTACGCGCGATGTTCAGCCCGGGGCGACGATGACCGGCATCCCGGCCAAGCCTGTGCTGCTCGATGCATCCGACTATCAGCCGGGATTTGTGCCTTACGGCACCCTTTGCAACGAGATGAACGATCCCTTGATCACTCGATGCGATCAGCTCGAGCAGCAGATCGCGGAGCTGCGGGCGGAGTTGAAGGCGCTGCGCGAAACTGCCGCAGCCCGGAGAAAAAGCGCTTGAGCGTCATTTCGCCGTTCCCGGGTCCTCGGGAGCGGCGGACGCTGACCGCATTCGACCGGTCCGAGCTGACTCGCATCCTCGACCTTTACGGCCGCATGGTCGCCGCGGGGCATTGGCGCGACTATGCTCTTGCGCTCGAGCCTGATGTCGCGGTGTTCGCAGCGTTCCGCCGCAGCGCGGAGCGGCCGGAGGTGAGGATCGAAAAGCGGCCGGAGTTGCGCCAGCGGCAAGGCGCATTCGCCTTGATCAGTGAGCACGGCGTGGTGCTCAAGCGGGGGCAGGAGCTCCAGCAGGTGCTGGCGCTGCTCGAACGGAGGCTGATCAAGCTCGTCGGCTGAATGCAGCCGGCACCACGATGGGTGCCGGCCGGTCTTCATCAGCGGCAGCGGACTCGGCTGCGGTCGATCTCGCGGCCAACCAAGGCACCGGCTGCAGCCCCGAGGATCGTTCCTGTGGCTCGCTCGCCACGCGTGTCGATCGCACGGCCGAGCAGGGCGCCACCTGCTGCTCCGACGATCAGGCCCGTGGTTCCATTCGGACGGCGGCAGTGCATGCGGCCGTCCGAGCCACGCCACATCTTGCCATGATAGCCATGCGCCTGCGCTGGCTGGGAGAAAGCCACTGGCGCCGTCATCGACAGCGCAGCCATTGCCATGACCATTTTTTTCATTGTTCGAATCCCCTTTGTTCGACGTTGCCCTGGCCTGTTGGTCGAGGCTGCCTGAACGCCCGGCAACAACGCTTCAGCTGAACTCGCCTCCGCCGCCGTTTACGATGAGCGGAGTCCTCGTGCTGACAGGGTGTGGTGCGGTAACCGCCGTTTACCGCTTGGGTGGCAACGCGGTGGGAGGAAGCACGGTGGAGAGCAGCGTTGCGGTGCGGCCTCCCGGCGCGCCCCTCAGGACCTCAGCAATCTGAGCCGGAGAATCGAGATCGAGCGCCAGCCCGGCTGGCTCGCGCACGATGCAGGTGAGGCCAGAGGCCGCGGCTTCCTCCTGGTGAGCCAGGAAGCTGGCGGGCCCGAAGTGAAAGGCAAATGGTTCGCTAGCCTGAAGCAGGATCGCCGCGGTCCCACCATCGTGCGACGGCGCAAGCAGGATCGATCCCGGTGCCCAATCACGAAGCACGGTATCGAGCGCATCAGGCTCCACCAACGGCAGGTCTCCGGGAAGCGTCAGCATCAGCGCCTCGTCGCTGATTGTTCGGATCGCCTTCCGTGCGGTGTCGAACGCAGCGTTGATTCCTTGCACCGCCGGTTCGGTGATGGTGCTTGCTCCGGCTGCTGCGGCCGCTTGCGCGAGCGGTGGGTTCGGTGTGACTACCAGAATCCCATCGATCAACTTTGAGGCGCGCAGGCGCTCGATCATGTCTTCGAGCATCGCCTGGACTAGGGCGGAACGCGCATCATTCGAGAGCAGACCGGCGCAGCGCGATTTCGCGTCGCCGGAATCGCGTACGGCGATGGCCGCGATGATCTTCAAGGAGGTGTTCCAAGGCTCTCGGCGAAGCGTAACACCTCTCCCGCAAGTCGAACGCGATCCTCGTCGTTCCGCATTACCGTGTTGGTGACGGCAACCGCGATCGAGCCATGATTGAGAGAGCCGGCATCCTGCTCATCGGCCTGATCGATCACCAATCCGGTCAGGAAGCGGCGATAATGATCGACAATCGCCGCATTTTCCGGCTCGCGCCCAAGCTCCCGCATCAGCTTGGCGGTTGGACCTTTCACCGCCTCTCCGCCCACGAGCACCCGCTTCGGAATCCACCCGCCGTGCTCCACCAGCTCGCGCAACTGCGCGGGCGTGAAGAGTGGGGCGTAAATGTTTTTTGCGATCAATCGGTGCTGCTGTCGAGCATCACTTCCGTCAGTCCGGTGCTGCGCGAGTTATCGGAACGCGCCGCCCAGGCTTCGCCCGGTCAGTCGTACCTGATGCAGAAGAAGATCGACACTTTAAAGGTCGACGAGTCGCGGGCTGCACTGAATCGCATCATTG
>CAMLKX010000058.1 GCA_946480515.1 uncultured Sphingomonadaceae bacterium
CGCGGCGCAATCCTTCGCCCGCACGGCCGAGCCGGCGCGCGGCAAGGTTCACGCCGCGAGCCTCTCGTTGACGCTGAGCACGCGGGCACCGTCTGCATCGACCAACACGCGGCTGACCGATGCTGGATCCACTGCGAACGCGAGCAACTCGTCGAGAGTCCGTCCGGTCAGTTCGGCAATGATCGCGCGGATGATATCGCAGTGACTGACCAGAGCGACTGTCGCGTCAGGGTGATGCTCGGCCAGTCTGAACAGATGAGCAAGGACCCGTGCCTGCGCCTCGGCCATTGATTCCCCGCCCGGTGCTCGGGCGATTGCCCGGCGACGGTTCCAATGCTGCCAGTCCGCCTGCTGATCCAAGGCGTCATAGCGCTCGCCAGTCCATTCGCCGAAATCGATTTCGTCTAGTTCAGGCGTGACCTCCACTTCGACGCCGCTCGCCTCGGCAATTGCCGCCGCCGTTGCAACTGCCCGCTCGCGCGGACTGGTCTGGACGACTTGGGGCGGGTTCTTGCTGAGCGCATCCGCGAGGCACCTCGCCTGCTCGCGGCCATGATCGTTGAGCGAGGGGGCGGGACCACGGCCGGAGAGACGCCGGTTCAGATCGTCATGAGCCGCATGCCGCACCAGCAGAAATGTTGCCATGCCAGATTCCTAGGATTGAAGCCGGACAATCGTTCGAAGAGCTTCTTTGTTCCATCATTGCTCCGCTAATTACTAATATAAGTTAGTATTACGGAAACGTTTCGGTGGTCTGTTCTATATTCACGTCGCGTCTTCGTAGATCACAAACATATGTTATGGCATAAGACAGAGTTTCTTTTCGCACTATTACTTTCATCGTTTTTAGGAACAAAGATGAAGATGCCTCATTATTGGCCGAATAGCTGAAATCAGCGGATTTAGCCACGCTTCTTCCGCTTGAGACAACGGGAGTGGCGTATGGCCGAAACTGTCCTGATTACCGGCGGCGCGGGCTTCATCGGCCGATTTGTGGCTTCTAAACTGCTCCGGCGCGGGCATGATGTGCGCGTTCTGGACAGTCTCATCCCGCAGGTTCACGGCGACCGTGAGCGTCCCAACGGTCTTGATCCGCAGGTCGAGTTCTACCGCGGCGATGTGAGGGACAAGGACGCGGTGAGTGCCGCGCTCGCTAACGTCGATAGTGTGATCCATCTCGCCGCCGAAGTCGGGGTTGGCCAGTCGATGTATGCGGTCGAGCGCTATTGCTCCGTCAATGACGTCGGCACGGCGGTGCTGTTCGAGGCGCTGATCGACCGTCCGGTGCGGCGGGTGGTGACCGCCTCATCGATGAGCATCTACGGCGAAGGCCTGTACCTGAATTCAGCCGGGGAGATGATCGAGGATGCTGTTCGTCCGCCACAGACAGGTACGGGCGGACAGTGGAATCCGCTCGACGCCCTGGGTCGCCCGCTTTCACCGGTAGCCACGCCTGAGTGGAAGCGGCCAAGCCTCAAGTCGATCTACGCGCTGGGCAAATATGTCCAGGAACGAACGACGATGATGCTGACCGAGGCCTACGGCATGGAGGGCACCTGCCTGCGGCTGTTCAACGTTTATGGTCCCGGCCAGGCGCTCAGCAATCCGTACACCGGGGTGCTCGCGATCTTCGCGTCGCGCCTGCTCAACGGGCAGCCTCCGCTGGTGTTCGAGGATGGGCAGCAGCGCCGCGACTTCGTTTATGTCGGCGATGTCGCGCGTGCGTTCGCGGACGCGCTGCAACTGCCGCAAGCCGCCGGCGGCGTATTCAACGTCGGGTCCGGCAAGCATTATTCGGTACTGGAGGTGGCTGAGGCGCTCGCCCGAGCGATGAACCGCAGCGACATTGCTCCGGAGCTTGTCGGCAAATCGCGTGCCGGCGATATCCGCCACTGCTTCTGCGACTGCAGCCTTGCCGCCGAACGGTTGGGCTTCAATCCCCGCAAGCCATTCGAGGAGGGCTTGGCCGAGCTGGCCGAGTGGGTCGCTCAGCAGGAAGCCGTCGATCGGGTCGGCGAAGCGACTGCCGAACTCGTCACGCGGGGCCTGGTGGCATGAGCGGGCCACGCGCGATTGGCCGCAAGCCGATCCTGGTCACTGGCGGAGCAGGCTTCATCGGCTGCAACATCGCCGACCGGCTCGCGGCCGAGGGCAAGGACATCCTCATCTTCGATGCGCTGGTGCGCGACGGGGTCGAGGATAATCTGAGCTGGCTCAAGCGCCGGCACCCGGGCCGGATCAGCAGTGTCATCGCCGATGTCCGGGACGAGGACTCGTTGGCGGCGGCGGCGCGCAAGTCAGCCGCCGTGTTCCATATGGCCGCTCAGGTCGCAGTCACCACGAGCATGACCGATCCGCGCGAGGACTTCGATGTCAACGTGCGCGGAACCCTGCACCTGCTGGATGCGCTGCGAACCTCCGGGCGGCGGATCCCGCTGGTGTTCGCCTCCACCAACAAGGTTTACGGAGACCTGGCGGATGTCGCTCTTGAGCTTCGCAGCGGCGCCTACCGTCCGGCTGATCCAACCATTCGCGCCCACGGGATCGCCGAAGAGCGCGCGCTCGATTTCCATACGCCCTACGGCTGCTCGAAAGGTTCGGCTGACCAATATGTGCTCGATTATGCGCGGTCCTTCGACCTGCCGACCGCCGTGCTGCGGATGAGCTGCATTTACGGCGAACGGCAGATGGGAACGGAAGACCAGGGCTGGGTTGCCCACTTCCTGATCCTCGCGCTCGCTGGGGAGCCGATCACGCTTTACGGGGACGGCTTCCAGGTACGTGACATTCTCCACGTTGGCGATGCGGTGAACGCCTACCTCCAAGTCTGGAAGCAGATTGAGCGGGTGCGAGGCCGAGCCTTCAATCTTGGCGGCGGACCAGAGAACGCCGTGTCGCTGCGGCAGTTGATCAGCTTCATTGGCGAACTGGTCGGACGGAAGATCGAGATCGAGCAACATGGCTGGCGGGCCGGCGACCAGCGTTATTTTGTCGCTGATGCCCGCCGTGCTCGCACCGATCTTGGCCTACCGGTTCCCCTCGGCTGGCGCGAGGGAGTTGTTCGCCTGACCGAATGGCTGACCGAGCATCGTCAGCTTCATCCGGCGAGCCGCATCCAGCAGACTGCGTTCGCGCAGGTGGCACAGTGATGGAGGGCGCTCGGCTGCTGCTCACCGCCGATGCTGTCGGCGGTGTGTGGTCCTATTCGATCGATCTGGCAGAGGCGCTGTCGCGACGCGGCATCACGGTTATCCTGGTCACCCTCGGCCCGCCACCCGGGGATGCCAAGCGGCGTCAGGCCGAGGCGATCCCTGGCCTCAGGCTAATCCAAACGGACCTTCCGCTCGACTGGACGGCAGCCAACCGCGAGCAGCTTCGGCGCACCGGCCTCTGCCTGGCCGAGCTCGCCCGCGACATGCATGTCGACGTGGTTCAGCTCCATGCTCCCGCACTGGCGATGAGCGGCGACTGGCATGCGCCGGTGGTCAGCGTGATGCACAGCTGCGTCGCGACCTGGTGGCAGGCGCTGCGCCAAGCCTCCCTTCCTGACGATTTCATGTGGCGGATCGAGGCAACGCGGCTCGGGTTGCTGCGGTCGAGCCTTGTTGTGGCTCCAACCCAAGCCTTCGCCAGCCAGGTTCAGCGGGTCTATGGCCTCAGCCGCTGCCCGGCAGTCGTGCACAACGGCCGCTCGCCAGCCGGAACCGTCGCTGCATTGCGGTCGGACTCGGTCGTGACGTTCGGCCGCCTCTGGGACGAGGGCAAGAATGCCGCGACCATCGATCGGATCGCCGCGCGGCTTAAGGTTCCGGTTATTGCCGCAGGCAGCCTGTCGGGACCGAACAGCACGGCGATCGAGCTGCACCATGCGCAGGCACCCGGAGAACTCACTGCCCCGGAGATCGAAGCGCTGCTGGCGGTGCGGCCGATCTTCGTTTCCGCCGCGCTCTACGAGCCATTCGGCCTCGGGGTGCTGGAAGCGGCCCAGCGCGGATGCGCCCTGGTCCTCTCGGACATCCCGACCTTCCGCGAGTTGTGGAACGACGCCGCGATCTTCGTGCCCCCGCATGATGATGCGGCGTTCGCGCGAAGCATTGAAACGCTGCTCGCCGAGCCCGAACAGCGCACCCGACTTGGCGACGCAGCCCGAACGCAGTCGCGTCGCTTCGACGTGGACACTTTGGCCGAGTCGATGATCTCCTGCTTCCGCTCGCTGACAACGGAACAGGCGGTCGCATGAGGATCGTCTATTTCACCCATTCGCTCGCCAGCTGCTGGAATCATGGCAATGCGCACTTCCTGCGCGGGGTGCTGCGGGAGCTCACGGCACTCGGCCATGATGTGTTGGCATGCGAGCCTGAGGACAGCTGGAGCCTGGCTAACCTGCTGAAGGATCATGGCCCGAAGGGCCTGAACGCCTACGCAGCGGCCTACCCCGAACTGCACGGTCATTCCTACCGCACCGAGGCGGAGGCCGAACAGCTCACCCACGGCGCCGACCTCGTCCTGGTTCATGAGTGGAACGACCCCAGCCTGGTCGCGTCGATCGGGCGGCTGCGTGCCCGCGGCGCCCGGTTCCAGCTGCTGTTCCACGACACGCATCACCGCGCGGTCAGCGACCCGAAGGCGATCCGCGCCTTCAAGCTCGACGACTATGATGGAGTTCTCGCGTTTGGGGAGACGCTTGCGGACGTTTACCGCAGGTGGGGCTGGGGCGACCGGGTGTTCGTCTGGCACGAGGCGGCCGACCTGCGGCTGTTCCACCCCCCTGCTGCTCCCACCGAGCGCGACGGGATCGTGTGGATCGGCAATTGGGGCGATGGCGAGCGGACCACTGAATTGGAGCAATTCCTGCTTGCGCCCGCGCAGCAAGCAGACCTGCCGCTCGACATCTATGGAGTCCGCTATCCGCCAGAGGCATTGCGGCTGCTGACGCAGTACGGCGCCGCCTATCGCGGCTGGCTGCCCAACGCGCGCGCACCCGAAATCTTCGCGCAGCATCTGGCGACCGTGCATGTGCTGCGCCGCTTCTACACCAGCCTGCTGCCTGGCATCCCGACCATCCGGGTATTCGAAGCGCTCGCTTGCGGAATCCCGCTAGTCTGCTCGCCGTGGGACGATTGCGAACAGCTGTTCACCCCCGGTCAGGATTATCTGGTCTCCCGCGATGGTGACGAGATGGCCCGGCACCTCAAGGCTCTCGCCGCCGATGGCGATCTTCGCCGTTCACTGAGCGAGCATGGCCTCGCCACCATCCGAGCGCGGCACAGCTGCGCTCACCGCGTCGATGAACTGCTGGCGATCGTCGACAGCCTCACCTCCCAGTCAATCGCAAGGGCCGTGGCATGAAGATTGCGTTCTACGGATCGAGCCTGTTGTCGTCCTACTGGAACGGCGCGGCCACTTATTACCGCGGGATCCTGCGCCAGCTCGCGAGCCGCGGCTGGTCGATTCACTTCTACGAACCCGATGCCTTCGACCGGCAGAAGCACCGCGATATCGAACCGCCAGAGTGGGCCAAGGTGACGGTCTATCCGGCCACCGCTGATGCCGTTCGAGGCGTTCTGTCCGAGGCGGCAGATGCGGACGTCATCGTCAAGGCGAGCGGAGTCGGGGTGTTCGACGCCGAGCTCCTCGACGGGATCATCGCCGCTCCACGTTCAGACCCGATCCGCATCTTCTGGGATGTCGATGCTGCCGCGACGCTCGCTGAAATGCGCGACGATCCGGCTCATCCCGTGCGTCGCAACCTGTCGTCGCTCGACATGGTGCTGACCTATGGCGGAGGCCCGCCGGTCATCGACCGGTATCGCGCGTTCGGGGCGGCCGACTGTATTCCGATCTACAATGCGCTCGATCCCGACACGCACCACCCGGTCGAGCCTGATCAGCGCTTCGCCGCTGATCTCTCGTTCCTCGGCAACCGGCTGCCCGACCGCGAGGCGCGGGTTGAGGAATTCTTCCTCAACGCCGCCGCAAAGCTGTCAGACCGAAGCTTTCTGATCGGCGGCAACGGCTGGGACGGCAAGGCCATGCCGGGCAACGTCCGCCACCTCGGCCACGTTTACACGCGCGACCATAATGCGTTCAATTGCAGCGCACTGGCGGTGCTGAACGTCGCCCGGGACAGCATGGCGAATGTCGGCTTTTCCCCGGCAACGCGGGTGTTCGAAGCGGCTGGAGCGGCAGCCTGCCTGATCACCGACAGCTGGGAAGGCGTCGAACTGTTTCTCGAGCCGGGAGAGGAAGTCCTCGTCGCGCGTGACGGCCAGGATGTCGCAGAGCATCTGCGCACCCTCACTCCAGACCGAGCGAGAGCGATCGGTCAGGCCGCGCTCGCACGGGTGAGGCGCGAGCATAGCTATGAGTTACGCGGAGCCTTGGTCGACCGAATTTTGCGCGAAGCGGTTGCGGCACGGCGTGAGCGGGTGGCAGCATGAAGCTGATCGTCCTCGGCCTCAGCCTGTCCTCCTCGTGGGGGAATGGACATGCGACCACCTATCGGGCCTTGCTTGAAGCCTTCGCCAGGCGCGGCCACGAAGTGCTGTTTCTCGAGCGCGAAGTTCCCTGGTATGCCGACAACCGCGACCTTGACGACCCGGACTGGTGCCGGTTGCATTTCTACAAGGATCTCGCTGGCCTCGATCATTGGCGCGGCGAAATCTGCCGTGCGGATGCGGTGCTGGTCGGCTCCTATGTCCCGGATGGCGTTGAGGTCGGCCGCTTCGTTCAGGCGACCGCCCGCGGAGTGACCGCCTTTTACGACATCGACACGCCGGTCACGCTCGCCAAGCTGGAACGTGGAGATTTCGAGTATCTCACGCCGGACCTGATCCCCGGATATGGTGTGTACTTCTCCTTCACCGGAGGACCCACTCTTGACCTGATCGAGCAGCGCTACGGCTCGCCGGCGGCGCGAGCACTCTACTGCTCGGTCGATGCGGATGCCTATCGGCCACTGGAGGCTCCGAAGCGCTGGGACCTTACTTACCTAGGCACCTACAGCGATGATCGGCAACCGACGGTGGAGAGATTGCTCCTCAACGTTGCTCGCGCTCACCCCGAACGCCGCTTTGCCGTCGCCGGGCCGCAATATCCAAGCAGCATCGACTGGCCGGCCAATGTCGAGCGGATCGAGCATCTACCCCCGGCCGATCATCCGCGTTTCTATTCGCAATCCCGCTTCACGTTGAACGTCACCCGGGCGGACATGATTCGCGCCGGCTGGTCGCCCTCCGTGCGGTTGTTCGAGGCCTCGGCCTGCGCCACTCCGATCATCTCGGATTGGTGGGAGGGTCTCGACGAGCTGCTTGAGCCGGAACGCGAAATCCTGGTCGCGAGAACCGGCGAAGATGTGATCGAAGCCTTCGCCCACGCTGACGCGAGTGCGATCGGTCTGGCCGCGCGCGAGCGTGTGCTCCGCGCACATACCGCCCCGCATCGGGCAGCGGCTCTGGAACAGCATTTTGAGCAAGCCGCGGAGGCGAAAGCGCAATCGAGGCTCGTCGCGGCAGAGTAAGGCCGTGCTCGTCTATGGCGACCACTCCGAGACCTGCACCCCGCGGGAACGGCTGGCGCAGATTGAGCAGCAGCGCATCGAACTGACTGCCTGCCCGCGAGGGATCGAGCGCCACGCCGCTCTGGTCTCCCTGTTCATCGATCTCGCAGGAGTGGCGCAGGGCGTGGCTGATGCGCTGCTCACCGAAGAGGGTGACTGGCAAAGTCCGGCGGAAACGGCACTGCTAGACCAGCTGGTCGCGATCGCGCGAACGATGCTGCACAGCTGGCAGGCTGACGGCCAGTCTGATGCCCAGGTTGCTCCCATCATAGCACCGCGCGACCTTACAGAGACGATTTCCATTCGCCAGGCGGAAGGCTTCGCCCACTACGCCCTCTATCCCGAAGCGTTCGGTCAAGCGTGCAGCCGCTTGCACCTGATCGGCCCACCGGTGGTGATCGGCATCCGCAGCATCGGGACCGCCCTCGCCGCCGTTGTCGCGGCTGCACTGGATACGCCGCGTCTGTTCACAGTCCGGCCACGCGGCGATCCCTTTCACCGAACGCTACGGGTGGCCCCGTCGCTCGCACAGGCGTTGCTGAGCGAGCGAGACAGCCACTTCGTCGTCGTTGACGAAGGACCGGGGCTGTCGGGCAGCTCATTCGGAGCGGTTGCCGACTGGCTCGAGGAACACGGCGTCGATCGAGAGCGGATTGCGTTCATGGCCAGCAATCCCACAGGTCCCGGAGCCAGTGCGAGCGAGCGCCACAAGCAACGATGGACCACCACGCAACGCGTGATCGCGCAAATGGACTTCGCTCCGCTCATCCGCCGATGGACTGGCGCGAGCCTCATCGAGGACATTTCAGGCGGACAATGGCGGCCACTGCGCTACGCCAGTGAAGATGAATGGCCGGCGGTCAATCCGGTGTGGGAACGGCGCAAATTCCTCGCCACATCTGACCGTGGACGCATTCTCGTCCGCTTTGCTGGCCTGGGTTCGATCGGCCGCCGCAAGCTGGAGATCGCTCAAGCGTTGCGCGGATGGGTCCCCCAAGCTCATGGGCTGGTGCACGGCTGGCTGGTCGAGGAGTGGCAGGACGAAGCCCGCCCGGTCAGACCCTCCATCGACGAGTTTGACGCCTATCTCAACGCGCGCCGGCAGTTCGCCGCGCCTGCGGGCGCTTCCCTGGCCACCCTGGCACTGATGTCTCGAACCAATGTTCCGGAGCTGCTCGGCGACTGGCACCCTGATTGTGCTCCGCTTCAATCCATGGTGCAGCCGATCCGGATTGATGGCCAGATGGAACCGCAGGAATGGCTGCGCTCGCCCGGCGGCCGCCTGTTCAAAGCCGACGCGGTCGATCATCATGAGGCGCATGATCTGATCGGCTGCCAGGATGTTGCGTGGGACGTTGCAGGCGCGATCGTCGAACTGTCACTCGACCCGGTCGAAGCGCAGCAGCTCGCGCAACGCTGCGGCAGCGATCCGGCGCTGCTCGACCTCTATCTGCGCAGCTATTGCGCGTTCCGCATTGGCGCACACCGTCTGAGCGTTCAGATGACGGCGCATGATCCTGCTGAGGTTGCCCGTCACCGGCGCGAAGCGGATCGGGTCCAGAACCTGCTCGCGGCCTATCTGCGATAGATGCGGTCGAGCACCTCGGCCACCTCGACCAGCTGCTCGGCGGCGGAATCATAGCCTTCCCCGTCAGCAAGCCGCGCCGCCCAATCCACCGCGGCACGCCCGCCCCAATCCTCCTCGACCGGAGCCAGTTCTGCGCTGCTCGTGCCCTGCATTCTTTCCGCCACGAGACGATAAAAGGATCCATCGACGTTTCGCATCGCCGCCGCTCCGGAGGTGCCGTAGAATTCGGCCGAGATCACCGCCTCGCGGCCGGCAGGGAGCCGCCAGGAACAGGCCAGCCGGAGCACCGCTCCGCCTTTCAGAACCAAGGTGGCGACCGCGTAATCCTCAACCTGGCTTTCGAGCATTTGCATCGGCAGTCCTCCGGCGAACATCTCACTTTCGACGCGCTCGACCGTGTCACCGAAGATCCAAAGCGCGAGGTCGACGAGGTGAACTCCGAGGTCCATCACGCATCCGCCGCCGGAAAGTGCCGGATCGTAGAACCAAACC
>CAMLKX010000059.1 GCA_946480515.1 uncultured Sphingomonadaceae bacterium
GGCGATGAATGGCGACGAGAGAAGGCGCGGGGTTGCAAGCTCGCGCCGCAACAGGGTGACCCGATCGGCCTCGCTCAGGGTGGCATAGTCGGCCACCCCGGCTGACCTCAGCAGCTCACCCACGACCCGCTCATGAACGTCCGAATTCTGCCGAAGGTCGAGCGTCGCCAAGTGGAAGCCAAAGGTCTCGACCGCCCGAATCAACCGCCCAAGCGCGCCGCTGGTCGCCAGCGCCCCTTCGCCGGCACTGGCAAGCGAGTGGGCGATCTCCGCCAAGTCAGTGCGGAAGGCAGCCGCATCCGAATAGGGCTCGCCCAATAAACGCGACGGGCGGCGCGGTTCGCTCCCGGTCAGCGTCCGATAGGTTGCCGCGAGCCGCGCATAAATTCCGCTGATCGCCCGGCGATAGGGCTCATCACTCCTGGCTGGCGCGTCGTCGCCCGAACTGTCCGCGAGGCGAAGGACCGTTTCGCTGGTCTGGCTAAGCTCCGATGACATCGACAGTTCGGCGCCAAGCGCGTGAAGCTGCTCCAGATAATGATCGAGGATCGCCTCGGCGGCGCGTGAGACGGCAAGGCGGAGCGTTGCGGCGGTCACATTCGGATTGCCGTCGCGGTCACCGCCAATCCAACTTCCTAGCCGAAGGAAGCTCTTGGGACGCGATCCCAGCACCCGCTCCCAGCGAGCATAGAGCGCCGGCAGCAGCGGGACGAAAATGTCGCGCATATAAGCGAGAGCGCTTTCGACCTCGTCGGCGACGAACAACCGTTCGCGGCGCAACGGCCTGGTTTGCCATAAGAGAGCGATCTGGCGGACAATCGCTTCCTCGATCCGGTCCCCGTCGGCTGTCTCCTCAGCTCCGAGGTCGCGTTGCCGCATCAATTCCGCGATCCGGTTGCGGTGATCGATCATGCTCTTGCGCCGCACCTCGGTCGGGTGCGCCGTCAGCACTGGAGCGATCAGGGCCTGATCTAGCAGCTGGTCGATGGCTGCGGGATCAATTCCCTTGCCGGTCAACGCCGCGACAGCTTCAGCAACGCTCGAGCCGGACTCCATTGCAATGGCCTGGCGGTCCTCGGCCAGGTTCGCGAGCATCGAGAAGAGCATGAAACCGCGCACGAACGCCAAAGTCTCATCAAGGCTGAGCGCATCCAGTCCGGGATCGACTCCCTCGCCGGCAGTCAACCCGCGGTGACGGTCGACCGAAGCCGCGCGGATATACTCGATCCGCCGAAACAGCGCGTCGCCGCCATAGATTCGGATGACATCACCGAGCAGCCGGCCGAGATAGCGGATGTCGGGGAGCTGGCCGATCGAACCAGAAGCTTGATCCCGCTTGCTGATCATCGCGACTCCTCCTGATCCCGCCTTAAGCTGCCATGGCGGACCGGATCAGGCGAATTCGACGATTACCTGATCCACCGCAAGGCTTTCACCGGGCTGGACGGGGGTCGCCTTGACCGTCGCAGATTTCTCGGCGCGGAGGATATTCTCCATCTTCATCGCCTCAACCACCGCCAGCGGCTGACCGGCCTCAACCTTGTCGCCAACCTCGACCTCAAGGCGGGTCAACAGACCCGGCATCGGGGCGAGCAGGAAGCGGGACATGTCCGGCGCAACCTTCTCGATCATGTGGTGCGAAAGCTCGGCCACGTGCGGCGGAAGAACCAGCACACGATGGCTCGCGCCACGGGTCGTCAGCTTCC
Organism: uncultured Sphingomonadaceae bacterium; assembly: GCA_946480515.1. The sequence continues at coordinate 1,707 of CAMLKX010000059.1, forward strand.
AGCCACGGCCCTCCCGCCGCACCTGAACGATATGATGCCGGCCATCGACCAGGGCCGACACCAGCCGCTGCCCCGGCGACCAATGGGTAACAACTCCAATCGGCTCGCCACCGTCGACAGCGACCCGCACCATTCCGTCGTCGTGAGTCGCCGCAATATGATGTTCGACCCCGTCGAACTTGACGACATATTCGCGCGCCGGACTGATCCGCTCGCCAAGTTGACCCTCAATCGAGGCCGCCCGCTCAGCCCCCGCGACGGCGATCACCCCGGTGATCGCGGCGAGATCGGCCAGCAGATGCTCATCCGCCGGAGCGCCGGTGAAGCCTTCCGGATACTCCTCGGCGATGAAACCGGTGGTGATAGCGCCGGACCGGAAGCGCGGATGCTGCATCAGTGCCGACAGGAAATCGATATTGTGCCCGATGCCGTCGATCTCGAAACTGTCGAGGGCATTGAGCTGCGCATCGATCGCCGCCTCGCGAGTCGGACCCCAGGTGATCAGCTTGGCGATCATCGGATCGTAGAACATGCTGACTTCGCCGCCCTCGAACACGCCATCGTCGACGCGGATTCTAAGGTCGTCGGCCTTGACCTTACCAGCGACCGGAGTGGGCGAGCGGTAGCGCACCAGCCGCCCGGTGGAGGGGAGGAAGCCGCGATAGGGGTCCTCGGCATAAACGCGGTTCTCGATCGCCCAGCCGGTCAGGGTCACCTCGTCCTGGGTGAAGGCGAGCTTCTCACCAGCCGCCACCCGGATCATCTGCTCGACGAGGTCAAGTCCGGTCACTTCCTCAGTCACCGGATGTTCGACCTGCAGCCGTGTGTTCATCTCCAGGAAGTAGAAGCTTTTGCCGCTGGTATCCGCCCCTGACACGATCAACTCAACCGTGCCCGCGCTGAAATAGCCCACTGCCCGTGCGAGAGCGACCGCCTGCTCGCCCATGGCCTTGCGCATCTCGGGCGTGACGAAGGGCGACGGCGCCTCCTCCACCACCTTCTGATGGCGGCGCTGGATCGAGCACTCGCGCTCTCCGAGGTAAACGATGTTGCCGTGCTGGTCGCCGAGCACCTGGATTTCGATGTGGCGCGGGCTCTCGATGAACTTCTCGATGAACACCCGGTCGTCGCCAAAGCTGGCCAGACCTTCGCGCTTGGTCGCCTCGAAGCCCTCGCGAACATCCTGCTCGCTGTAGGCGAGGCGCATGCCCTTGCCGCCACCGCCGGCCGAGGCCTTCATCATCACCGGATAGCCGATCTCACCGGCGATTCGGACAGCGTCGTCGGTCGTCGCAATGTCACCGAGGAAGCCCGGCACCACATTCACGCCCGCCTGCTGAGCCAACTTCTTCGACTCGATCTTGTCGCCCATGGCCGCGATCGCATTGGGCGGCGGGCCGATGAAAGCGATCCCGGTGTCGGCCAGAGCCCGCGCGAAACTCTCGCGCTCGGACAGGAAGCCGTAGCCCGGGTGAACAGCGTCTGCTCCGGTTGCGCGGCAGGCATCGAGGATCAACTCGGGATTGAGATAGGACTGGGCTGCCGGCGCCGGCCCAAGCCGAACGCTTTCATCCGCCAATCTGACGTGCGGAGCGCGTGCGTCGGCATCGGAATAGACGGCCACCGTCTTGATGCCCATGCGCTTTGCCGTGCGGATCACGCGGCAGGCGATTTCTCCGCGATTGGCGATCAGGATCTTCTTGAACATAGTTGGCCTATCCCCGCTGCGCACGCCCATCCGTTCGATCAGGCGGGCTCAGCCACCTTCTCCACCTCGGCGACGATTTTCTTGGCCGCGTCGCCAAGATCGTTCGCCGGCACGATCGGTAGCCCCGACTGCGCCAGGATGTCTTTGCCCTGCTGGACATTGGTCCCTTCGAGCCGAACCACCAGCGGGACGTTGAGATCGACTTCGCGCGCCGCGGCGACGATCCCCTCGGCGATCGTGTCGCAGCGCATAATCCCGCCGAAGATGTTGACGAGAATGCCTTTGACCGCCGGGTCGGACAGGATGATCTTGAACGCGGCGGTCACCTTTTCCTTGTTGGCGCCGCCGCCGACATCAAGGAAGTTGGCCGGGAACGCGCCATTGAGCTTGATGATGTCCATCGTCGCCATGGCGAGGCCCGCGCCATTGACCATGCAGCCGATGTTGCCGTCGAGCTTGATGTAGGCGAGGTCATATTTCGACGCCTCGATCTCCATCGGATCTTCTTCAGTCAGGTCGCGCAGCCCGGCGAGACTCTGGTGACGGAACATGGCGTTGGAGTCGAAGTTCACCTTGGCATCGAGCACCATCAACTTGTTGTCATCGGTGACCGCAAGCGGATTGATCTCAATCTGCGAGGCATCGGTGCCGACGAATGCCTCATACAGCTTGGCGGTGACGTTCGCCGCCTGCTTGGCAAGATCGCCGGTCAGGCCAAGCGCAGCAGCGACGGCGCGGCCATGATGAGGCATCAGCCCGGTCGCCGGGTCGACAGTGATGGTGTGAATTTTCTCGGGCGTGTCATGAGCAACCGCCTCGATGTCCATCCCGCCTTCGGTCGATGCGACGATCGCGATGCGACCGGAAACCCGATCGACCAGCAGCGCGAGGTAGAACTCCTTGGCGATGTCGACGCCATCCGTGATGTAGAGGCGCTGGACTTCCTTGCCGGATTCGCCGGTCTGGACGGTGACCAGGGTCTTGCCGAGCATTTCGCGGGCGTGCTGCTCGACCTCCTCGATCGACTTTGCCAGGCGAACGCCGCCCTTCGCGTCAGGACCGAGCTCCTTGAACTTGCCCTTGCCCCGCCCGCCGGCGTGAATCTGCGCCTTGACCACCCACAGCGGTCCGGGGAGTTGTTTCGCTGCTTCCACGGCCTGGCCGGGGCTCATCGCGGCAAACCCGGCCGGCACCGGAACGCCGAACTGGGCCAGCAATTCCTTGGCCTGATATTCGTGGATGTTCATCGCTGCTCAACCCCTTTCGCAATTGGGGGCCCTAAAGCAGATTGATTTGGGCAAGGAAAGCCGGGGAGGACCGAAAAGCTGTTCCCTCGGCTCTCCGAACCTGTTCACGGGACTGGCGATTGTGACAGTTCCATGCTATATGAGAGTCATAAACGGGCGCTGCCTGCCGTAGCGGCTCGTTTTTTGCGCTATCCGTTGGAAGGGTGAACGAACACCGCGGCACAATCAAGTAGCCGTGGTTCGCTTGAACGGACTCGGACGAGAAAGGTGAGATAATGGCGGCCAAGGCCCTGAGCTTCGACGTTGGCGATTATGTGGTTTACCCCAAGCATGGTGTCGGACGCGTCGTTGAGCTGCAGAGTACTGAAATCGCCGGAACCGCGCTCGACCTGTATGTGCTTCGCTTCGAGAAGGAGCGGATGACCCTTCGCGTTCCCGTCAACAAGGCGGATTCGGTCGGCATGCGCAAGCTGTCGTCCGACAAGACGATGCAGGGCGCGCTCGACACGTTGAAGGGCAAGCCGAAGGTGAAGCGGACCATGTGGTCGCGTCGCGCCCAGGAATATGAAGCGAAGATCAACTCGGGCGACCTGACCTCGATCGCCGAAGTGACCCGTGACCTGTTCCGGGCCGACGATCAGCCGGAACAGAGCTATTCCGAGCGGCAGATCTTTGAGGCTGCATCCTCACGCCTGGCACGGGAGCTGGCGGCGATGGAGCAGGTCGATGAGCCGACCGCGCTGAAGAAGATCCTCGAGATCCTCAACAAGGCTGCAGCAATTCACAACAAGGTCAAGGCGGACGAGCCGGCCTAAGGCCTTTTCTGCTGCACACCAACGAGGGGCGCTGGCGACGGCGCCCCTTTTTGTTTGCCGGCAATCGATTGTTAACCACACGGGGCGACAACGGGTTATGCGCCTCGTCATTCCTACTCTCGTGCTCATCACCGCGCTCGCGCCAGCGCCGCCGTCGCGAGCCGCTGACCGCAACCTGAGCGTGACCACGTTTGAGAAGATCCGGCTGGAAGGGCCATTTCAGGTCAGCGTCACCACTGGAGTCGCGCCGTTCGCACGGATCAGCGGTTCTCAGGCCGGCCTCGAAACCGTGCAGGTAGCGGTTCAGGGCCAGACACTGGTGATCCGCTCCAACCGCTCTGCCTGGGGTGGCTATCCCGGGAAGAACTCCGGTCCCGTGACCATCGCCGTCGGAACGCATGAGCTGGCCTCGGCAGCGCTGGCGGGGTCGGGAGCACTGACCATCGATCGAGTAAAGGGCCTGAACTTTGGCGCAAGCGTCGGGGGGGCCGGATCGCTGACCATCGGCAAGGCCGAGGCGGACAGACTGGCGCTCACCATGTCTGGATCGGGAACCGCGCGGATCGGTGGAAAGGCGGAAGCGCTGACCGCGACCCTGGTCGGCGCCTCGATGCTCGACGGCAGTGGACTCGAGGCGGAATCGGTAAAGCTCGTCGCCGAGGGTCCGGCAGTGGTCCGGCTCATCGCGACAGAGACGGCGCAAGTCACTGCAGGCGGGACCGCGTCGATTACAATCGCCGGGAATCCGGACTGTACCCTGAAGCTTCGGGGCTCCGTTCACCTCACAGGGTGCGAATAGTCGTCAACGTGAATTGAACTTTGTCTCCACTTGGCAGTTGCTGACCCACATCGCGGTCGATGATCCGACGTGGAGGCGGTAATGAGTGTTCGAACATTTGCGCTCGTCTGGGGGATTTTATTCCTCGTTGCTGGCGTGGCGGGGTTTGTCCCCGGCCTTTGGCACGCTCCCGAGGCTCACTACCCTGACATGGCGCTAAACAGCTTCTACGGCTCGATCCTTGGTCTGTTCCCAGTGAATCTTCTTCACAATGCAGTTCACCTGCTGTTCGGCGTATGGGGCGTTCTTGCCGCGCGTAGCGCCGGATCTGCTCGCACCTTCGCGCAGGTTGTCGCAGTCGCCTATGGCGCCTTGGTTGTGATTGGCTTGATCCCGGGCCTGAACACCCTGTTCGGACTGGTGCCATTGTTCGGCAACGACGTGTGGCTGCACGCACTGCTTGCTATCCCGGCTGCCTACTTCGGCTTCGTCCACCGCGAGGCTGGACGGGTCGAACACGTCCGCAGCTAGGCTAAGCCGCGACTCCGAGCAGGCTCGCGAGGCCTAGGAAGACGAGGAAGCCCATAGAGTCGGTGACCATCGTCACGAACACGCTGCTCGCGACGGCCGGATCGGCCCGTAATCGCTCAAGGGAAAGCGGGACCAGCACGCCCGCGAGTCCCGCGACGACGATGTTGGTCAGCATCGCCGCCGCGATGACGCCGCCGAGCAACGGGCGATCGAGCACCAGCGCCACGCCAACCCCGATCAGGACGGCGATGGTCGCTCCATTCAGCAAGGCCACGCGGATTTCCCGCCCGACCGCACGCCACCGGTTCGAGCTGGTCAGCTGATTGGTCGCCAATGCGCGAACGGTCACCGCCAGAGTCTGGGTTCCGGCATTGCCCCCGACACCGGCTACAATTGGCATCAGCGCTGCCAGTAACGCCATCCGGGCGATCGTATCTTCGAACCGGCTGATCACGGCCGTCGCCACCAGCGCGGTGACCAGGTTGGCGGCAAGCCAGCGGACACGGGTGCGATAGCTCTGGGTCACCGGCTCATTGATGTCCCCTTCGTCGCCCACGCCGGAGAGCAGCAGCACGTCCTCGCTCGCTTCCTCCTGGATGATGTGAACGACGTCATCGACGGTGATCATCCCGACCAGCCGCCCCGACGGGTCGACGACCGCCGCGGAAATCAGCGCATATTTCTGGAACCGCAGCGCAACTTCTTCCTGATCCATCTCCACCGGGATCAGAGTCTGTTCGCGGATCATGATGTCGGCGACCCGCGCCGCCCGCGGCGAGCGAAGCACCGTGGACAGCTTGCAGGTTCCGACCGGATGATGATCCGGCGAGACGACGAACACTTCCCAGAAGTCCGTCGTAAGTTCCTTGCCGGCCCGCAAATAGTCGATCAGCTGACCGACCTTCCAATGCTCCGGGACGGCGATCAGGTCGCGCTGCATCAAGCGCCCGGCCGATTCTTCGGGGTAGGTCAGCGCTTCTTCGATGGCCGCGCGGTCGTCAGGCTCCATCGCCCGCAACACGGCACGTTGATCCTCGGCCTCGAGATCCTCGAGGATTGCGACCGCATCATCGGTGTCGAGCTGGCCGGCGATATGCGCCACCTGCTGCGGCTCAAGCGCTTCGAGCAGCCGTTCGCGGACATGCTCGTTCATCTCGGCGATGACATCGGCATCGACGATCTCGGCAAGCGCCGCGACCAGGCCCGGGCGCTCATCGGCCGCCGCGAGTTCGATCAGGTCGGCGATGTCGGCAGGATGGAGCGGTTCAACCAGCGCGCGAGCGGTCTCGATCTGCCCGCCCTCCACCGCGTCCAGCACCCTCGCGATGAAATCGGGATGAAGCCGGTCTTCGGCATCCATGATCGAGTCGCGAGGGTCCTCGGCTGGGGCAGAGGCTTCCGCGGCGGGGACGATGTCGTCGCTTGCGCTCATTCCTTGTCCCCCTGAACGAACCGGCTCACTCCCCTATTGAGCGTCGTCCCGTTTGTCACCTGCGGCGCTTCCTTGTCCCGCCACAATCGACTAGTCGCGGCCATCCCCCATCGGAGAATAGCAATGAGCGACGCGAACACCCTCACTCTCACCCTGTCCACCGGCGGCGACGTGGTCATCAAGCTGCGTCCCGACCTTGCTCCAGGCCATGTCGAGCGCGTTGCCGGCCTTGCCCGCGAAGGCTTCTACGACGGTGTCGTATTCCACCGCGTGATCCCAGGGTTCATGGCGCAGGGCGGCGACCCGACCGGCACGGGGACTGGCGGGTCGAAGCTCGCCGACCTCAAGGCCGAGTTCAACAGCCAGCCGCACGTGCGCGGGACCTGTTCGATGGCCCGCACGCCCAATCCGGACAGCGCTAACAGCCAATTCTTCATCTGCTTCGACGACGCGCGCTTCCTTGACCGCCAATATACGGTTTGGGGGGAAGTGGAGAGCGGGATGGATTATGTTGATGCCCTTCCGGTTGGTGAACCGCCGCGGGAGCCCGGCAGCATCGTCAAAGCGACTATTGCTTAATCGTACGCTAGAGATTAGAAAAATATTCTACCAACGCCGCTGATTTCGCACTTGCACAATAAATGGTGCAGTGCAATAAAGATCGGGCCTTTCGAGGCATCCTCTCCTAAAGCCTAAAAGGCCGGTTGCTTCTGCAGCCGGCCTCTTTTTTGTCGTGCTACGCTCCCCACATTGAACCGCGGCGGCCTCGTGCCGTTACTGGGGCAAAGGAGACAACAGGTGGCAAAGGGAGCGACAATGGGGGAGGTAAAAACCGCCGAGCGGCGGTTGCAGGTCGCCAACTTGCCGCCGGCGGATAGTGGCCGCGGAGTAGCGCGGCTTCCGGTCAAACTGATGGAAGAGCTTGGGCTGGCCGAGGGCGATGTCATCGAGATCGAGGGCAAGCGCGTCACCGCCGCCCGTGCGGTCCGCCCGTTCGGCGATGACGAAGGGCTCGACATCATTCGCCTGGATGGGCTGCAGCGAGCTAATGTCGGGGTCGGATCCGGAGATTTCGTCGAGGTCCGCAAGGCGACGTCCAAGCCGGCGACGCGGGTGGTGTTCGCCCCGGCGCAGAACAATGTCCGGCTGCAGGGGTCGTCTGCCGCGCTTCAGCGCAGCTTCGCAGGACGCCCGCTGACCCAGGGTGATGTGGTTGCAACGGCGGGTCACCAGCGGGTCAACGCCGATGTTCCCGACCATGTCCGCCAGCTTCTGAACGCTCCCGCTTTCGCTCTTCAGGAAGTGCGACTGATGGTCGTGTCGACCACACCGCGCGGCATCGTCCACATCGATTCCAATACGCAGGTCGAGCTGCTCCCCGAATATACCGCG
>CAMLKX010000060.1 GCA_946480515.1 uncultured Sphingomonadaceae bacterium
AGTTCGCTGATCTGCACGCCCGCGACCATGACTCACCGCGGCATGCCGCCCGAGACGCAGCTTGAGGCGGGGATCACCACCGATTTGTTGCGGCTGTCCGTCGGCCTGGAAGGCGCCGAAGCCCTGATCGCCGATCTGGCGGGAGGCTTTGATGCCATCGCCTAGCGCGCGGCGGGCATGGGTCCGCGACGCAATCCAGACCATCAAGGCAGAGATCGCGTCCGCATCCGACACGCCGCTGTTCGAGATGCCGCTTCCACAACTGCCCGGAATTATGCTGTTCTGGAAAGACGAGAGCGTTCACGCCTCGGGCAGCCTCAAGCACCGCCTCGCCCGCTCGCTGTTCCTTTACAATCTGGCGAGCGGAACAATTGGTCCCGACACTCACCTCGTCGAAGCGTCGTCCGGGTCGACCGCAATTGCCGAAGCGTGGTTCGCGCGGCTCATCGGCCTGCCCTATACCGCCGTTGTTCCGGAGGCCACTGCGCCTGGCAAGATCGCCGCAATCCGCGAGCTCGGCGGGAAGGTCGAGATCGCTCCGCACGGGACGAACCTGGTTGATGTCGCCCAGAAACTTGGTGCTCAGCCGAACCATCACTTCTTCGACCAGTACCGCTTTGCCGCGCGCGCGACCGACTGGCGGACCGGAAACACGGCGCAGGAAATCCGCCGCCAGCTTCAATCACTCGGGCGCGACATGCCCGACTGGATCGTGATGAACGCAGGGACCGGCGGCACTTGCGCCACCATCGGCCGCTACATGCGCTATCAGCCGGACTATGCCGGCACCCGCATGGCGATCGTCGATCCGCGTGGCTCCATCTTCTACAAACAATATGCCGGCCTTGATCTTCACGACGGCACTCGGCCGCAAGACTATATGGAGGGCATCGGGCGCCGCGCTCCGTCCGAGAGCTTCGTTCCGGGGGTCATCGACCGCATGATTGACGTGCCCGACGAGGCGTCGATCGCGGCCATGCGCTGGCTCGCGGAGCGGCACGGCCTGGTCTACGGCCCTTCAACCGGGATCAACCTGATTGGCGTGCTTCACGCTGCGTTCGAGGCGCGCTCGGCAGCCCGCGAGGCAGTGATTGTCAGCGTCGCCTGTGATCTCGGCGAGCGCTATCGCAAGACTGTTTACGACGATGACTGGGCGGCCGCGACGGGCCTCGATCTGGAGCCGTGGAGCGAGTGGTTCAACCGCTTTGACCAGACCGGGGAGGGCGAGCTTTCCGGGCTTCGTGTGCATGACAAGGGGGATTTGTGACCAAGACAATTGCAGTACTCGGCGGCGACGGCATCGGCCCGGAAGTGATCGACATCGCGCTTCAGGTGCTGGACCGGCTTGGTCTCGACGTGCGGACGGAAGCGCATGATTTTGGCGGAATCGCGATCGACCGGCACGGCGATCCGCTGCCCGCTTCAACCCTTGAGGCGTGCCGCAATGCCGACGCGATTTTGCTTGGCGCGATTGGCGGGCCAAAATGGACCGGCGCCGGGCGCACTCCGGAAGCGGGCTTGCTGCAAATCCGCAAGGAACTTGGACTGTTTGCCAATATCCGGCCGGTTGTCTGCCATCCCGGCCAGGAGAAAATCTCTCCATTAAAGGATGAGCGTGCCGCCGGCGCGGACCTGGTGATCGTGCGGGAGCTGACCGGCGGCCTCTACTTCGGCGAGAAGCAGGATGGCGAGGAGCGCGCTACCGACCTGTGTGTCTACACCGCTGGCGAGGTCGAGCGCGTCGCCCGCATCGCGTTCGAGCTTGCGCGCCAGCGTGGCAAGAAGCTGACCTCGATCGACAAGGCCAATGTGCTCGCCACCAGCCGGCTGTGGCGGCGGGTGATCGAACGCGTCGCTGCCGATTATCCCGATGTCGCCGTCAGTCACGAGCTGGTCGATTCGGCGGCGATGAAGCTGGTGCTGAATCCCACGGACTATGATGTGATCGTCACTGAAAATCTGTTCGGGGATATCCTCAGCGACCTCGCTTCAGCGATCCCCGGCTCGATCGGCTTTCTCGGTTCTGCGTCGCTCGGGTCAAGTGGGCCTGGAATGTATGAGCCGATCCATGGATCCGCGCCGGATATCGCGGGCAAGAACCTCGCCAATCCGGTGGGAGCGGTCGTCAGCCTGGCCTTGTTGCTGCGCCACTCGCTTGGGGAGATTGAGGCGGCGGACCGGATTGATGCGCGGGTCGCCTCGGCAGCGAGGCTCGGCAACGACCGCGCGGCCCTGATCGAGCATTTGCTCGGAGTTTAGCGCTCGAGGCGGTGTGGCAAGTCCTTCTCGACAGCGCGAGCCCGACCGCTCGTGACGGGGTAGCCGTGGCTGTCGCCAATGACGATCCAGGGCTCTCCGTCCCGATGTTCGATTGTCGGCACAATGACCTCGACCGGATGGTTCGTCGCATCGTCTAGAACGGCCGCGAAATCCGCGTGCTGACCAATCCTCTGCAAGTTGCAGATGGTCGGAAACACCAGCTTCGCTTCGCCTGCGCGCATCCGCTGGAGCACCTTCGTGCAACTCTGCCAGGACGCCGCTTCGCACTCGGTGCCATCGACCCTGGGCTCCCAGTTCGGATCCGCAGCGCGAGCAACGAAGAAGTGGGTTTCAAACCTGCGACCGATCAGGTGATCCGGCCGCCAGTGCGCGAAGTGGGTCAGCGATTCCAAGTCCACGGAGAGGCCTGACTGCGCGAGCAGGGCCCCGAAGTCGCTTCCGGCGTGAAGTTTCGCCTGGAGCTCTGCAGCTTCCGCTGGCGAAGGGATCGGTGAGATTCCGACAGCAATGGCCGTCTCTTCGAGGGTCTCGCGAATGGCAGCGATCTTAAACTTGGCAAGTGGGTCGCTCGCGGTTCCGGCGAGCGCCTTGTCCGCCGCATCAACCCGGCCACCGGGAAACACCATTGCTCCACCGAAGGCTGTCATCGCCGCGGACCGCTCGACCATCAGTAGTTCGAGCGGCCGATCCTCCGCCTCCCTTATCAGGATCAGCGAGGCGGCAAGGATCGGCGATTCGGGCATTCTGTGCAGCTATGACTTGAGCGGCCATGAAAAAAGGGCTGACAGTACAAGACTGCCAGCCCTTCGCGTGCCCGCCCGTGGCGGTTCGATTACATCGCGTTGACGGCGGCCTCGTTGGTCGCTGCGGCATTCACGTCCGCTTCGTCGATCGCTTCTTCCTTGGCTGCGCCTTCTTCCTTCAGTGCATCAGCCTGATTCTCGAGCGAATCAGCCTGAGCCTCAGTCGCTGCGTTGTCAGCCATTGCTTCCAGGTTGTCGGCGGCGTTCTCGTAGTTCTCCTGAACGTTCTCGCCCGCAGCATCGTCACCCTGACCGCCGCAGCCGGCGAGTGCGAGAGCCGCTGCTCCGACGAGCGCGAAAGAAAGCTTCTTCATTGTCGTGTCCCCTATTGTTCAGGTGAGGTGTTCATGCCTGTCACTATGGATCGCGTCAACGCCGTCGCATCGTTCCGGTTCCGTATCTCTCGCGTGCGGCACCTTGAGATGAGAGGGCATTGCGCCTATCTTGGCGGTGCCGGGTAACCGGCTACGTCGGTAGAATATCGAGTGGAATAGGCATTTCGGACCCGGAGGGCAGTACTCCGGCGCCTCCACCATCAGCGGCGGGACTGCGATAAAAAACGCTGTTGCTGATGGGGGCGAAACAGGATCGACGAGTGCAGTAAAAGCTTGGTTGCCGATCGGTTTGAGCCACCGCGACGGTTCATTCACACAAGTGCCAACGATAACGAGGCGCTCGCAATTGCTGCGTAACTAATGGCCTAACGGTCTAAGTTACAAAGACAAAAGCGCGGTTGGACCCCACCGGGCAACAGAAGGGGATTCCAGCGGCCGCCGGGAGGGCCGGGCAACAGAACCTCCCGGACCTCCAGCAAAGGTGGAGCGCAGGCCAGCTCAAGCTCCCCACTTTCTTATCGTCTGCGTAACTCGTCCCTGATCTCGGTCAGCAGTTCGATCTCACTCGGGCCCACCGGGCCGTCGGCATGACGGCGCGTGAGCCGGTTTGCGGCCCGGACCAGCAGGAAGATGACGAAAGCGAGGATCAGAAAATTGATCAGAACCGTGACGAACTGGCCCCAGCCGAGCACCGCTGCGCCCGCCGCTTTCAACTGCGCGTAGCTATTCGCATCCCCGCGGAAATTTTCCGGGACCGGTGCCAGCAGCGTGAAGTAATTCGAGAAATCTAATCCACCGAAAACCGCTCCGACGACAGGCATGATCAAATCGTCGGTCAGGCTCTTGGTGATCGTGGCGAAGGCCGCGCCGATGATGACGGCCACTGCCAGGTCGAGCACATTGCCGCGCGCAATGAAATCACGAAATTCCGTCAGCATCGCATTCCCCCCAATGGACGTCGCAGAAGTCTATCAAAGCAGCGCTCAATTGAAAGGTGGCGGCGCCATCTCTAACTTACGCTGGCTGATCAGAAGACAGGGGAGCCGCACATGACCGCACTTCGCCGCTTGGGAGGATTTGCTCCGCTGGTCGCACTCGCATTGGCGGGATGCGGCTTGAACACGGTTCCGACCGCGGAAGAAAACGTCAACGCCAAGTGGGGCAATGTGCAGAGCGAATATCAGCGCCGCGCTGATCTGATCCCGAATTTGGTCGAGACCGTGAAGGGTTATGCGCAGCAGGAGCGGGAGGTGCTGACCGAGGTCACCAATGCCCGAGCACGCGCAACTAGCGTCCAGCTCAACGCAGACGATCTTGATGACCCGGCGAAGGTGCGGGCGTTCAACGAGGCGCAAAGCCAACTCGGCGGTTCGCTCGGCCGGCTGCTGGCGACGTTCGAAGCCTATCCCGACCTCAAGTCGAACCAGAATTTCCTCACTCTGCAGTCGCAGATCGAAGGGACCGAGAACTCGATCCTCGTCGCGAGGCGCGATTATAACGAGGCGGTGCAGGCCTATAACACGACCATCCGCACCTTCCCCGACGCGATTGGCGCTAAGATCTTCTACGGAGCCAAGCCGAAGGTACCGTTCGAAGCCGCTAGCGGAGCCCAGGCCGCGCCGACGGTCGACTTCAATACACAGTGAGGTTCCGACCCTTGTGTCATCGCGAGGAGCGTAGCGACGTGGCGATCCATCGGCGCTTGCTGGATTGCTTCGCTGCGCTCGCAATGACGGCTGGTCTCCTTCTCGCCAGCCCCGTGTTGGCCCAGTCCTTTCCGCAACTCACCGGGCGCGTGGTCGATCAGGCCGACCTGCTGCGGCCCGAGCAGGAGGTCGATCTTACCTCCAAGCTTGCCGCGCTTGAGGCACAGAGCGGACGCCAGTTCGTCGTTGCCACGGTGAACAGCCTCGAAGGGCGCGCGATCGAGGAGTATGGCTATCGGCTGGGCCGCCACTGGGGCATCGGCAGCAAGGAGCGCGACGACGGAGTGATCCTGCTCGTCGCACCTAACGAGAAGAAGGTTCGGATCGAGACCGGCTATGGGGCGCGCGTCTTCCTGACCGACGCCGTATCGAGCGTGATCATCCGCAATTCGATCCTGCCCAAGTTTCGGGCCGGCGACATGGCCGGCGGGGTGATGGCGGGTGCGCAGCAGATCATCACCATGATGAGCCTTCCGCCGGAAGAGGCGCGACGTCGCGCAGCGGAGATTGGGCAGCAATCCAGCCAGCGCCAGGAGGCACCCGGCCTAGTTCCAGTGCTGTTCTGGATGATCCTGTTTTTCGTGGTCGTCAGTTCGCTGGCGCGGCGGTCGAAGGGCCGTCGTTACCGCCGCGGCTGGGGCGGTCCGATCATTTTGTGGGGTTCTGGTTGGGGCGGCGGCGGGTCGTCGGGCTGGAGCGGCGGCGGCGGCGGGTTCGGCGGTGGCTTCTCCGGCGGCGGTGGATCGTTCGGCGGTGGTGGGGCTTCGGGAAGCTGGTGATGAGCAGGAACGCACAACGCCTGAGCGCCGAAGATCATGCGCGCGTCAGTGCCGCAATCGCGGCTGCCGAGCAGCAGAGCGACGGTGAGATCATTGCCGCCGTGTCACCGCTATCCGACGCTTACCACGACGTGGCGCTGCACTGGTCGGTCCTGGCGATCATCGCGGTGCTGGCATGGGCCGCGGCCTGGCCAGGCGCGCTTGAGTGGTGGTTCGGACGGCTTTCCGGCGGCTGGAGTTCGGAGCCGATCCTGCGCGAACTCCTGACGTTCCTGATGATCCTGGCGGTGCTCAAGTTCACCGTCGTTCTGCTCATCTTGCGATGGATGCCACTGCGCCTGGCCTTGACTCCCGGCGGCACCAAGCAGCGGCGGGTGCGGAGGCGCGCGGTGGCGTTGTTCAAGGCGGGAGGGGAGCGCCGCACGGTCGGTCGGACGGGTGTGCTGGTCTATCTGTCGATGGGCGAGCACCGCGCCGAGATCATCGCCGACGAGGCGATCCTCAAGGTCACCGACGAGACGACCTGGGGCGAAGCGATGAAGGCGCTGACCGATCAGGTCAAAGCGGGGCGCGTGGCCGACGGGATGGTCGCGGCAATCGAGCAGATTGGGGCGGTGCTGGCGGAGAAATTCCCGAAGAGTGCCGCAGACACCAACGAAATCCCGGACAAGCTCATCGAACTATGAGCGGCGCACCGGTCGAGACCATGTGGGCGGGACAGTTCATCGCCGCCTATCGCAAGGGACAATGGGAATTTGTCGGCCGATCGCGCGGCATCACTGCTGTCGTGGTGCTGGCCGAGCATGACGGCAAGGTGATCCTGATCGAGCAATATCGCGTTCCCCTCGGCCGCAACTGCATCGAGCTTCCGGCCGGGCTCGTCGGTGACGAAGATCCCGATGCGACGATTGAACAGACCGCGGTGCGGGAGCTTGAGGAGGAAGCCGGGTTCACCGCAGCGCACATCGAACGTCTTGGGGAGTTTTACGCATCGCCCGGAATGGTGTCGGAAAGCTTCACATTGGTCCGGGCACATGGCGTCAGCAAGGTCGGCGAGGGCGGCGGCGACGAGCATGAGCAGATCGTCGTGCATCTGGTCCCGCGCGCGCAGGTCGCGGCATTCGTCGAGGACAAGCGAGCCCAGGGCTGCGGGATCGACGTCAAGATGCTGTTGCTGCTCGGGAGTGCATGGTTGACCGGGGATGCGTCGGCACCAGTTGCGCCCTAGGTCGTTCCAGCCGAATGCCCCGGCTCGCTCATCTCTCCGATCTGCACTTCGGTGCGCACGACCCGCGACTGGTCGCTGCGGTTGAAGAACAGCTGGCTGCCGACCCGCCCAACCTGGTCGTCATTAGCGGCGATCTGACCCAGCGAGCCCGCACCGAGCAGTTCGAGGAAGCCTGCAGCTTTCTTGAACGGCTGCGGCATCACGGTCACCAGCTGCTCGCAGTCCCCGGGAATCACGATGTTCCGCTGTATGATGTGATGCGCCGGTTCCTTTCGCCGCTGACCCGCTATCGCAAGTTCATCGATGAACGCTTGTGCCCGGTCCATGAGTTGCCCGGCGCCCTGGTCCTCGGCATCAACACCGCTCGCTCGCTCACCTTTAAGGATGGGCGCATCAACCAGGACCAGATGCGCCTCATCCGCGACACCTTCGCGGACGCAGAGCCCGACCTCGTCAAGATACTCGTGACTCATCATCCGGTGTTCGCCCTTCCACACGGGGAGGAATCGACTGAACCGGTCGGGCGCCACGAGCAGGCGCTTGCGGCAATTGCCGATGCCGGCGTTCAACTGCTGCTCGCCGGCCATCACCATACCGCTTCGCAACATAGCGCACGCGACCTTGTCACCCGTGCCGGTTCGGCCCTGGTGGTGCAGGCTGGAACCGCGACTTCGGTGCGGCTTCGCGATGAATCGCAAAGCTTCAATCGCCTCGACATCGCCCCGGGCGAGATCATCGTCACGGTCATGAGCTGGACCGGCGAACGGTTCATACCCGGGGAAGCCTTGCGCTATCGCTCCGACGGCGAGCATTGGCGCCGCGGAGAACCGGTCGATCCAGCAGCGCAAACCCCTGCTGCTCGCTGACAGCTTGCGATGAACAGGCAAGACGGCCAAGGGTCGCGCGTGAGCAGCGGATTCCAATTGCCCGACTTCGACCTCGACCTTTTCGTCCAAACCGTACTCGCCGAGGACTTGGGCACGGGTGGCGACGTGACATCCGAAGCGACAATCCCCGCCGGCGCGCGACTGAATGCAACGATGAACTGCCGAGAGCCGATCGTGCTCGCCGGTGTAGCGATCGGAGAGGTCTTCTTCCGCTCGCTCGATCCTGATGTCGTCATCGAGCGGCTGGCGGAAGATGGACAGCGGCTTGCCTCGGGCAGCGCCATCCTGCGCTTGAGCGGCGTCGCCCGCGCGATGCTGACGGCAGAGCGGTCGGCGCTGAACACCATTCAGCACTTGTCGGGGATTGCAACGATGACCCGGCGCTATGTCGATGCGATCGAAGGAACTGGAGCGATCCTGCTCGACACCCGCAAGACCATCCCCGGCCTGCGCGTCCTCGGCAAATATGCGGCGCGTGTCGGGGGAGCGCACAACCATCGCATGCGGCTTGATGACGGGCTGCTGATCAAGGATAATCATGTTGCGGTCGCGGGATCGATCGAAGCCGCGGTGAGAGCCGCCAAGAACTTCCGAACCAGCCTGCCCGTCCAGGTGGAGGTTGACCGGGTCGACCAGATCGCGCCGGCGCTCGCGGCGGGAGCGGATCGCCTGCTCCTCGACAATATGCCACCACCGGTGCTTCGCGAAGCGATTGCGCTGGTTGCCGGCCGGGTGCCGACGGAGGCGTCGGGTGGCGTCAACCTCGACACCATCCGCGGGATCGCGGAAACCGGGGTGACCTATATCTCGGTCGGCCGGCTGACCCAGTCTGCACCCGCAGTAGATATCGGTCTGGATTTTGCGTTGGAGCGCTAGCAAGCCACAAGGGGTTTGCCCATCCGCGGGAGCGGGATGAAGCCAATGGTCAAACTTCTAGCGCGCTCCTATATGGGCGCGAAGTCTGAGGAGTGAAGCGGTGTTCAAAGGGCTCCAGCCCATCATCTATGGCGGCCGCGAAGTGTGGCCGCTTGTCGAGGGCGGGAAGGGCGTCAGCGCAACCAATCACGCCAGCTCTGGCGCGTGGGCCGCCGCCGGGGGCATCGGTACCGTCAGTGCCGTCAATGCCGACAGCTATGATCCAGAAGGGCGGATCATCCCGCAGATTTATCGCGGAATGACCCGGCGGGAGCGGCACGACGAGTTGATCCGCTACGCCATCGACGGTGCGGTCGCCCAGGTTCAGAAGGCCTATGACATTGCGTCCGGCAAGGGCGCGATCAACATCAACGTGCTGTGGGAAATGGGCGGTGCGCAGAGCGTCCTGCACGGCGTGCTCGAACGCACCAAGGGGCTCGTCACGGGCGTCACCTGCGGCGCGGGGATGCCTTACAAGCTGAGCGAGATCGCGGCCTCCTACGGCGTGAACTATCTGCCGATCATCTCGTCCGGGCGTGCGTTCCGCGCGCTGTGGAAGCGGGCCTACTCGAAGGCGGCGGAATGGCTGGCTGCGGTGGTCTATGAGGACCCGTGGCTGGCGGGTGGGCAC
>CAMLKX010000061.1 GCA_946480515.1 uncultured Sphingomonadaceae bacterium
ATCTTGGTCAGGCGGTTTTGAAGCGGCTTAAAGAATTGCCTGGCGACCACATGGTCACGGGAATCTCCCGCTCGCCGCAGAACGTGCAATACGCAGATGAAGCGCGGTTTGGCGACTATGATGTTCCGGGCAAGCTGCAGGAAGCCTACGCCGGGCTCGATCGCCTATTAATCGTACCAAGCCTCGACATGGGATACGGCATTCGCGCACGGCAATTGGTCGCCGCAATAGACGCAGCATGTAACGCGCGGGTCGGTCATGTCGTCCTCATTTCTGACGTTGGAGCCCGAGAGGAACCCGAGCCGTCGATCTGGGCATCAAGTTGGGCGGGCGAGCAGCGACTTATCAAATCGCCGACAGCCTGGACGATTCTTCGAACGAACTATTTTATGGAATCCTTCGCCAGGGAGGTACTCCTGTGGCAAACTGTCGGCCGCTTGGCGGAACTGAGCGAGAACCGGGTTGGGTTTGTAAGTCGCGGCGACGTTGCGGCAGCGGCGGCCGGAATCCTCCTTGGAACGGAGCACTCGGGTGCAATCTACAACGCCACGGGAGCGGAAGCGTTCTCGGTAGCTGACCGGGTTGCGCTCGTGTCGAGAATAACGGGCCAGCCAATGGAATTCGTTCAAACTTCACTGGATGGGCTTCGGCGGGAGCTTCGCCTTGCAAGATATCCCGAGGAATATCTCGAATTGGTTCTGGACATCAAATGCAAGACGTCCAGGTCGGCCTACGATATCGTGACAGGGGACGTCGAACTATTATCTGGCCGCCGTCCGGCTTCTCTCAATGATGTGGTTACCGATTATATCCTCGCAGGTCCTGATCGAGCGAGCGTCAATGAGGGTCAGCAATCCAGCATGGTTTAGCAGCCCCAGTTTCAGATGGAGGTAGTCGATGGCCGTTGATACACATGGTAGCCTTTCAGGGTCGGCTGGGTCGGTCGCTTTCAGCACCGAGTCCAATGCCCCTGTCGCAGAGCGACTCCGGACTCTTACGACCTTGCCGCATAGTGCAACGGCAGAGGATATCAACGAGACAGTCGATCGCGACGGCGCCGTCATCGTTCAGCAGGTTTTATCACCTGAGCTGGTGTCGCGGATCCTCGCCGATGTCGAGCCATATCTCGCCAGCATCAACCCCAAAACCGATTATGATGGGAATGCCTATGGCGCGCTCCTTCCGCACACCAAAAGGTTGGAGGGACTTGTCCAGAAAAGCGATGCGGTCGTCGAAACCATCCTGGATGAACGCTATCTCGCCTGGGCAGAAAGAAGCCTGGATTGGTGTGGAGAAATCCAGCTCAACGCCGCACAACTGATCGAGATTGGCCCGGGCGAGGAAGCCCAGATGTTGCATCGCGACGACGGGAATTGGCCAGAGATCGCCGGCGGTGGCAAGCAGCTTCTCGTCAACTGCATATTGGCCTTGTCGGATTTCACCGAAGAAACCGGCGCGACGCGAGTAGTTATCGGAAGTCACAAAGACATCACGTTCGACCCGTACACGCTTGATCCTGCAACCCCCACTGTTCCGGCCTTCATGAAGGCCGGAGACGCTCTCTACTTCACCGGAAAGACAATCCACGGCGGCGGGGCGAACAAAACGACCGACGCTTATCGGCGGGGCCTTTCAATATCCTTCACGCTAGGATGGCTCAAACCGGAGGAAGCACACACATTGTCCGTCACTCCGGAGCGCATGCGTCAACTCCCCCGGCGCATCCGCGAATTATGTAGCTTCGCGGGCTACCACATGTTGGGTCCCACAATTCCGGTCTTTAGTCACCGGCTCGAGATGCGGGATCCGTATACTGTCTTATTTGGAGAACAACGGTACGACTATCAGAAGCGCTCGTAGCAACAAAATCAAGTTGGACTAAAGGAATGGCGGCAATGGCAATACAGCACCTGCCGAACACTGCTACCATTGAAGAAGCGACTGAAGTCATTCGCGAGCATGGCCATGTAATTATCGACGGCTTGGCCCCGTCCACGGCCATGGATCGAATATTGACTGACATGCAGCCCTTTATCGATGTTACCCCCTTTAGCGAAAATGACTGGTTCGGAAATGGCTCGCAGCGGATCGGGAATCTCATCGCGCGATCGTCAACCGGGCGGGACCTGGTGATGAATCCGTTGGTGCTTGGCGTTGTCCGAAATATCTTGGCGCCTTCTGCGGCAATCCAACTTGGCGCGACCGAGATGATCTCGCTCAAGCCTGGTGCCCCGGCACAACATATCCACCAGGATGAACTGACCTTCGACGGTTTTCCTTTTCCCGACGATTATGTTGTGTCGTGCAACTCGCTATGGGCGGTAACGGACTGCACCGAGGAAAATGGAGCAACGCGGGTCGTGCCGGGGAGCCACGCTCGTCCGCGTGCAGAATATAGCATGGAGGACACGCTTCCGGCAGAGATGGTGCGCGGGTCCGTGCTGATCTTCACCAGTAAGCTTTGGCATGCCGGCGGTCACAATCGGTCTAATGAGGTTCGCCGGGTCCAGGCAATCAATTATGCCGTCGGGTGGGTTCGTCAGGAGGAAAATCAGTTCCTCGCCTGTCCGCAGAAGGTGGCACGGACGCTGCCGGAGGATCTCCTGAAGCTGATGGGATATCAGATCGGCCATGGCTACGGTCATGCTGGCGGTCAGGCCGACCCGCTGGCCACTCTCATGCAGAGCTGAATGAGGTCATCCAGACGTTTGTAAGCGAGATGGAAAGATTACGGCATGGCAATCGGAAACACTCTTTCGATAGATGATTATCAGACCACAAGAAACGAAGCGGCTCTGGTGGTTCCCCTGGATTTTAGGGAGCCGCTGCCGCAACCCACTGCCGATCTCGCAACGGCAAAGTCCGATCTGGAACGCGCAGGCTACGCGATTTTGACCGGTGCGGTTCTGCCGGACAAGGTTGAACTGGTGCGGCGGGTGGTGGCTTCTGAGATCGCCCGTGAAGAAGCGGCCGACATCAGCCGTGTCAGCCAATTTTTCGTGGATCCGGATGCCAAAAATCGGCGCCTTGACCGTCTGCCCGATCGACACGCGGTGTTTTGCGAGCTCCTCGAGCAGCCTGTCATACTCGAACTGGTCAAGCACATCCTCGGGCCTACGGTGCTTAATGAAAGCTACCTCGTCCACAGCCTCGATGCCAACGTCACGCATCCTGGAAGCGGCGCGCAGTTCATCCACCTCGACGCTGGCCGGGACACTCACAATCAGGCCGATCCATATCATGCGCGCTTCATCTGGTGTCTCGATGAATTCGACGAGGAGAATGGCGCGACCCGCGTTGTGCCCGGAAGCCATCGCTGGAACGACCGGATCGATATGTCCGGCGCTACATTCTACGAGTCAGTGCCCGCCGTTGCACCGGCTGGCTCGCTGATCATCTACACGGATATGCTGCTCCACGGCACGGGAGCCAATGTCTCAACCAACCGGCAACGGGCATCGATCAACTTCGGTTACTGCCCTCCCTGGTGCCGGCCGTCGATCAACTTCCCGCTCGTTCTCGATCCAAAATCGATGGAAGGCACATCCCGCACGCTCCGCCAGCTGCTCGGGTACAGCTCTGTTGTAAACGGGTTCGACTGGCCTTGGACCTCGGCTACGGAGGAGCTTCGATCCTTGGCGGTGCCCGCCACCATGGATTGGTGAACGCACGGAGGCGGAACGCGAGCGTCACCGATCTCCGCGCATGTGAAACCTGTGGAATCCCGCTGACCTTGCGTATGCAGTCCGGTTATGATCACAGTTGCTTGATCTGTACCTTTATGGCCGACCAAATCTGTTGGCATGCTGAGCGTTGCCGTGAACAATTTCAATTTAGCGGTTTTTCAGGAAATCATGGACCGTCACGCGGACCGGTCCGGAGCATTATTGCCGATCCTTCACGATGTGCAGGAGGCTTTCGGCTATATACCCCCAGAAGCGGTGCCGCGGATTGCAGAGGCGCTTAACTGGTCGCGAGCGGAAGTGCACGGCACGGTCAGCTTCTATCATGACTTTCGCCACGAGCCCGCAACGAAGCCTGTAATCAAGCTGTGCCGCGCCGAGGCTTGCCAGGCTCGCGGGGTCGACCGGATCGCCTCGCTGTTCGAGGATGATGGGCGGATTGAGGTCGAGACTGTTTACTGCCTTGGGCTGTGTGCCAGCGGGCCAAGCGCGATGGCCGGTGATCAGGTCTTTGCCCGGTTGGATCAAAACACGGCGCGCCGTCTGATCGAGCGGGTCGCGGCCGAATGAGGATTTTCGTCCCTCGCGACGCAGCAGCCGTCGCAGTGGGGGCCGATCAGGTCGCCGCGGTGCTGGCGAAGGCATTGCCAGAGGCGACGATCGTTCGCACCGGCTCGCGCGGCATGTTGTGGCTTGAGCCGCTGGTCGAGGTGGAGACCGAGCACGGCCGCATCGGCTTCGGACCCGTCGATGAAAGCAAGGCCGGCTCGGTCGCCGAGGCGATCCGCAATGGCGAGGATCACCCGCTGGGGATCGGCCTGGTCGTGGAGCATCCCTTCCTCAAACGCCAGGCTCGGCTGACCTTCGCGCGCTGCGGGATTATCGATCCGCGCTCCCTCGACGACTATCGTGCGCATGGCGGGTTCAGCGGGCTTGAGCGAGCACTGGCGATCGGGCCGGCGGCGACGATCGCCGAAGTCACGACCTCGGGCCTGCGCGGCCGAGGCGGCGCGGGGTTCCCGACGGGGATCAAGTGGCAGACAGTCGCCGATACGCCCGGCCTAGAGAAGTTCATTGTCTGCAATGCCGACGAGGGCGACAGCGGTACCTTCGCCGACCGGATGATCATCGAAGGCGACCCGTTCCTGATCATTGAAGGGATGGTGATCGCCGGCTTGGCGGTCGGCGCGAGCTACGGGTACATCTATATTCGCTCGGAGTATCCGCATGCGATCATCGCCATGAACACGGCGATCGAGGCTGCCCGGCAGGCCGGAATTATCGGCCACGACTTCGACATCGAGGTTCGGGTGGGGGCCGGCGCCTATGTCTGTGGTGAGGAGACCTCGCTGCTCGAGAGCATCGAGGGCAAGCGCGGGGAGGTCAGGGCCAAGCCGCCGCTCCCGGCCCATGTCGGGCTGTTCGGCAAGCCAACGGTGATCAACAATGTGCTGTCGCTGGCGGCGGTCCCGTTCATCCTCGCTGAGGGCGGACAGGCCTATGCCGACTTCGGCATGGGTCGCTCGCGCGGGACGATGCCGATCCAGCTGGCCGGCAACATCAAACAGGGCGGACTTTTCGAGACTCCGTTCGGGATCACTCTGGGCGAATTGGTCAATGACATCGGCGGCGGAACCGAGTCCGGCCGGCCGGTTCGAGCGGTGCAGGTCGGCGGGCCTCTCGGCGCCTACCTCCACCCAGACCAGTTCCACCTGCCGTTCGATTATGAGGCGTTCGCCGATGCAGGCGCGCTGATCGGCCATGCCGGGATCGTGGTGTTCGACGACAGCGTCGACATGGCACGAATGGCGCGGTTCGCCATGCAGTTCTGCGCTGCCGAAAGCTGCAGCAAGTGCACACCCTGCCGGATCGGCTCTACGCGTGGCATCGAGGTGATGGACCGGATCATCGCCGGCGATGAGTTGGACGCGAACATCGCGCTGATCACCGATCTGTGCGAAACGATGAAGTTTGGGTCCCTTTGCGCTCTTGGCGGTTTCACGCCTTACCCGGTGATGTCCGCGCTCAACCGGTGGCCCGAAGATTTCCGTCGGCGCGAAGCCGCCGAAATGGAGTCCGCGTCATGACCCTGATCCGCGATCCCGATCATGGCACTCCGGAGGTCAAGTCCGAACAGCGGGTAACCCTGACGATCGACGGCCAGCCGGTGAGCGTCCCGGCCGGCACCTCGATCATGCGTGCCGCCAGCCTGATCGGGATCGCCATTCCCAAACTGTGCGCGACCGACAGCTTGGCGGCGTTCGGATCATGCCGGGTGTGCCTCATTGTGATCGAGGGCCGCGGCGGAACCCCGGCATCCTGCACCACTCCGGTAGCGGAAGGGATGGCGGTGCGTACCGCTAGCGAGCGGGTTCAGAAGCTGCGGCAAGGCGTGATGGAGCTCTACGCCTCCGATCACCCGCTGTCCGAGATCAACGGTCTCGAAGCTCAGACTGAGCTTCGCGAAGTCATGGATGCGGTTGGGCTCACCGACGTTCGTTATCAGCCCGAGCACACCCATCTCGATTGCCTGCAAGATGTTTCGAACCCCTATTTCGCGTTTGATCCCGCCAAGTGCATCGTCTGCTCGCGTTGCGTGCGCGCCTGCGATGAGGTCCAGGGCACGTTCGCACTGACAATCAGCGGTCGCGGCTTTCAGGCCCATGTCTCGGCCAGCCAGGATGAGCCGTTCCTTCAGTCTGAATGCGTGTCGTGCGGCGCATGTGTCCAGGCCTGTCCGACCGGTGCGCTGCAGGAAAAGGCTATCGCTGAGATTGGACTGCCCGAACGCAGTACCATCACCACTTGCGCCTATTGCGGAGTCGGCTGTGCGTTCAAGGCGGAGATGAAGGGCGAGCAGCTGGTCCGCATGGTGCCCTGGAAGGACGGCAAGGCCAACCGCGGCCACAGCTGCGTCAAGGGTCGCTTCGCCTGGGGATATGCCCACCATCGCGAACGGATCCTCGAGCCGATGATCCGGTCCTCGATTGACCAGCCGTGGCGGGTGGTCAGCTGGGACGAGGCGATCAGCTACACCGCGAGCGAGTTCCGGCGGCTGCAGGAGAAGTACGGCCGGCGTTCGGTCGGCGGAATCACGTCTTCGCGCTGCACCAACGAAGAGACCTTCCTCGTCCAGAAACTGGTTCGCGCCGGCTTCGGCAATAATAATGTCGATACCTGCGCGAGGGTCTGCCACTCGCCGACCGGCTACGGTCTGAAAACCACCTTCGGTACTTCGGCCGGGACCCAGGATTTCGACAGCGTCGAGCAGGCTGACGTGGTGATGATCATCGGCGCCAACCCGACCGATGGTCACCCGGTGTTCGCCTCGCGCCTCAAGCAGCGCCTGAGGCGGATTTTCATCTGCCGCTACGGCCGGGAACCAATGTCGCGGTGCTCACCGCAATGGCGCATGTGATCGTAACAGAGGGGCTGGTCGATGAGGCGTTCGTGCGGGAGCGGTGCGACCTCGACGAATTCCGCGACTGGGCCGAGTTCGTCAGCCGGGCGGAACATTCACCCGAAGCCTCGGAGCAGTACAGCGGAGTTCCTGCCGGCGATGTTCGCGCCGCGGCCCGGCTCTATGCCACCGGTGGAAATGGGGCGATTTACTACGGCCTCGGAGTGACCGAGCATAGCCAGGGTTCCACCACCGTCATGGCAATCGCCAACCTGGCGATGGCGACAGGCAATGTCGGCCGTCCCGGGGTCGGGGTGAATCCGCTGCGCGGTCAGAACAATGTTCAGGGCGCGTGCGACATGGGCAGCTTCCCGCATGAGCTCAGCGGCTACCGCCACGTCTCGGACCAGGCCGCCCGCGACATGTTCGAGCAAATATGGGGCGCTCCGCTCGATCATGAGCCGGGCCTGCGGATTCCCAACATGCTCGACGCCGCTGTCGATGGCGTATTCAAGGGCCTCTACATCCAGGGCGAGGATATCCTCCAGTCAGACCCGAACACCAGCCATGTCGCGGCTGGGTTGGCGGCGATGGAGTGCGTCGTCGTCCACGACCTGTTCCTCAATGAAACCGCCAACTATGCGCACGTCTTCCTGCCCGGATCGACCTTCCTGGAAAAGGACGGCACCTTCACCAACGCCGAGCGTCGCATCCAGCTAGTGCGCAAGCTGATCGAGCCGAAGAACGGCTATGAGGACTGGCAGATCACCCAGTTGCTCGCTCAAGCAATGGGGCTGGCGTGGA
This sequence comes from uncultured Sphingomonadaceae bacterium, assembly GCA_946480515.1. The sequence continues at coordinate 7,888 of CAMLKX010000061.1, forward strand.
GCTATGCTCACCCGGCACAGATCATGGACGAAATCGCGGCAGTGACTCCAAGCTTCGGCGGCGTGTCGTTTGATCGGCTGGACGAGCTTGGTTCAATCCAATGGCCCTGCAATGACAAACACCCTGAAGGGACGCCGGTGATGCATGTCGACGGCTTCGTGCGCGGCAAGGGCAAGTTCGTCATGACCGAATATATTCCGACCGACGAGCGAACGGGCGCGCGGTATCCGCTATTGCTGACAACCGGCCGCATCCTCAGCCAGTATAATGTCGGTGCGCAGACCCGCCGCACCGCCAACACCATATGGCATGAAGAGGATCTGCTGGAGATTCACCCGCATGACGCTGAGCAGCGCGGGGTCCGCGATGGGGACTGGGTGCGGCTCGCCAGCCGGGCCGGTGAGACGACGCTTCGCGCAACGATTACCGAGCGGGTGGCGCCAGGCGTGGTTTACACCACTTTCCATCACCCGATGACGCAAGCAAATGTGGTCACCACGGACTATTCCGACTGGGCGACCAATTGCCCCGAGTATAAGGTGACTGCGGTGCAGGTTAGTCCCTCTAATGGCCCGACCGACTGGCAAGAGCGGTATGAACGGCAGGCCGCTCACAGCCGGCGGATCGAGACCGAGGTAGCCCAGTGACCAGCGGAAGCTTGGCCAGGCTGGTCACCATGGCCAATCAGATTGCTACCGCGTTCCGCGTCCAGGAGACCGATAGGGCGATCGAAGCAGCCCGGGATCATATGTGGCATTTCTGGGATCCCCGCATGCGGCAGATGATCATCGACCATCTTCACTCGGGCGGGGAAGGCTTGAACGAGATTGCCCGCGGCGCAGTCGATCTACTCGATTTGGGCAAGGACGAGCCACCGCCGCAGTCCAAGGCGACGGAGTTCAGCCAGGCACGAGATCCGGATTTGTTGTCCGACGCGGGCTGACCGTTTGAGCAGGATCCAGACCAGTGTCCCGGTGCCGCTGCTCCGCCTGAGCCGAAGCGGGCACGACCACGCGGTTCGCCGGCTTGCGAGCGAATGTCCGATCGCGGTGAGCCTGTGCGGGATTGGCTATGCCGTGATGATGGCGAGCCCGTCCGACCTTGAGGATTTCGCGGTCGGATTTGCGCGTTCGGAGCGCCTGATCGAACGGGCTGACGAGGTGACGTCGATCAAAGTTCGTTCCACCGACGAGGGGATGCTGCTCGACATTGAACTGGTCCCGTGCCGCCGGGACGGCGTGTTCGAGCGAGTCCGTCATCGCGTCGGCGAAAGCAGCTGCGGCTTGTGCGGCATCGAGAATTTGGAGCAGGCGCTGCGGCCACTGCCGAAGGTGGGTCGACCTGTGGCGGTTACTCCGGATCAGTTGTTCGACGCACTTGATATCATGCGCCGCCACCAAACGCTCAACGCGGAAACCGGCGCTGTCCACGCCGCGGCCT
>CAMLKX010000062.1 GCA_946480515.1 uncultured Sphingomonadaceae bacterium
GCGCCAATGGCGGTTCAGGACAGCGAGGCCGGCCATCGCCAGGATCATCGGGAGCGCCAGCTCCCGGATCATCAGCGCGGCGCCTCCGGCAAGCATCGCAGGCCAAGCGCGTTCCGGCCGGTAGACAGCAATCATCAATGCCAGCAGCAGACCGGCCCACGTCTCGTGAAACAGCGATGTCACCGGCTGAACCAGGCCGACGAGTCCGCCCGCGAGCAGAAGCATCGCTGCAACCAGCAGTGGTGGCGACAGGCCAGATTTCAATCGCCACCACCAGGCCATCATTACCGCTCCGCATAGTAACAGGAGTGCTGCTCGCATCGCTGCCGGTCCGAGCAGGGCATGGGCATGGGCGAGTGTCGGCAGCCGGACGGTGAAAAAGGGCTTGAGTGGATAGTTGGCAGCTCGCTGCGCCTCGGCAGCGACGGTGTAATAATCACCTCCAGCTTCTACGCCGGCGATAATCTCGCGGTATAGATCCAAGTCGCTTTGCTGGGTCGGTGATGTGCGCAGCTTCGGGGATGGGGTGGCGGACGGCGACCAGCAGACCATGATCAGCGCGACGCCTAGCAGCACAATTACGGCGAGAGTTGCGACCCTAGGCAAGGAAGCAAAGCGAGTCGGAAATGCCCGTTCCGACACCCTATCCCCCAAGGAAGAAGGTGGCCGCCGCACCAGCTGCCGCCGACACAAGTACCAGCAGCAACGTTAACCCGTATCGGCGAGGGCGGATCACCTGTACTTCCGCCAGCGGCGGCGGCGGCGGCGCCGCGCCTGCGGGCGGATAATAGTCATCCATGCGATGGATCAGCTTTGGGATCAGCTTGAGTGCACGCACCGTCTCCGTGATCCGGTCTGCGTAATAAGCCTCTGGCCCAAGCTCGGAGCGCATCCACTCACGCAGAAACGGCTCCGCAGTCTCCCACATGTTGATGTCGGGATCGAGCGCGGTCGCGACGCCTTCCTCCATCACCATCGTCTTCTGCAGGAGCAGCAGGTGCGGTTGCGTTGGCATATCGAAGTCCCGGGTGATCGCGAACAGGCCCTCAAGCATCCGGCCCACGGAGATATCCTTCACCGGTAATCCGCGGATCGGCTCACCGACAGCGCGCAGGGCGGTGGCGAACTCGGCCACGTCATGGTGGAGCGGGACATATTGCGCTTCGAAGTGAATCTGCGCGACCCGCTCATAATTGCCGGTGATGAGCCCGTAGAGAATTTCCGCCAGCCACATGCGCGACCGGCGGTCGATGCGGCCCATGATGCCGAAATCGATCGCAGCGATCCGGCCATCTGGCAGGGCGAACAGATTGCCCTGGTGGAGATCGGCATGGAAATAGCCATCGACCACCGCCTGTCGCAGGAAAGCGCGCACCAGATTCGCCGCGAGACTTTTCAGGTCATGGCCGGCGGCGATTAGCGCCTCGCGGTCGCTGACCTTGATCCCGTCCAGCCATTCGAGCGTGAGCACCCGCCGCGCAGTCCGCCGCCAGTCGATTTCCGGCACATGGAACGCCGGTTCAGCGACCATATTCTCGCGCAGCTCCGAGGCCGATGCCGCCTCACGCGTCAGGTCGAGCTCCCGCCGGACCCACTGCCGAAAATGGGCCACGACGAGCCGGGGGCGAAGGCGCACCGCTTCGTCGCCGCCAAGCGTCTCCACATGAGCGGCCGCCCACTCGTAAGTCTCGAGGGCCTTGGCGAATTCGTCTTCGATCCCCGGCCGGAGCACCTTGATCGCGACCACCTGGCCGTCACCGGTGATGCCGCGATGGACTTGCGCGATCGATGCGGCGCCAACCGGCTCCGGGTCGATCGACTCGAACAGCTGTTCGATCGGAGCGGCGAATGCGTCCTCGATCGCCGCCCTGATCTTGTGGAACGGCTCCGGCGGGAGTGAGTCCTGCAGCTGGAGAAGGTCAAGCGCGGCCGCTTCACCGACGAGGTCTGGCCGGGTCGCCAGTGCCTGGCCAAGCTTGATCGCCGCGGGGCCGATCGCCTGGAATGCCGCGGCATAGTTCGGCACTTCGGGGACACGCGCGCCAAAGCGCGCCAGCCTGCATAGCCGCCGGACCAGCGGCGGGGTCATCGGGTCCCGTTCGATCCCACGAAGCGCGCCATGCCGCGCCAGGGTTCGGCCCCACCCCAGCAAACGCCACAGATGGACGGGAGCGATGGTCAATTGACTGTTCCCCGGCGCAGGCCGGGGCCCAGGCAGTCTGCCAAGACTGGACCCCGGCCTGCGCCGGGGCGCGATGCCGCTTCGCGCATCACGTCTTCCAGCCGCTATGGATTGCGATCAGGCCGCCGAGGATCGGTTCGGCGCGCGTGCGGGCAAACCCGGCGCCGGCGATCATCTGCCGGAACGCTTCGGGACGCGGGAAGCGGCGGATCGATTCAACAAGGTAGCGGTAGCTGTCCTCATCGCCGGCGACCGCCTTGCCGATGCGCGGAATCACGCGGCTGGCATAGAGTTCGTACAGGTCGCCAAACCCCGGCCACTCGCTGGTCGAGAATTCGAGGCAGTAGAAGCGCCCGCCGCGGAGTAAGACCCGATATGCTTCACGCAGCGCCGCAGGAATGTCGGTGACGTTCCGGATGCCGAAGGCAATGGTATATGCGTCGAAGCTGTTGTCGGCGAAGGTCAGCGATTCGGCGTTCTCGACCTGCCAGGTGAGTCCGTCGATATTGCGACTCTTCGCTCGCTCCATCCCGACGTCAAGCATGTCGGGGTTGATGTCGCTGACCATGACCTGAGCGCCTCGACGCGCCAGCCGGAACGCAATGTCGCCAGTTCCTCCGGCCATGTCGAGGATCGCTTCACCGGGGCGCGGTCGAACGCGGCTGACGAACTGGTCCTTCCAGATCCGGTGAAGCCCACCGGACATGAGGTCGTTCATTAGGTCATAGCGGCGAGCGACCGATGAGAAGACGCTCCCGACGCGGCGGGTCTTTTCCTCCGGAGTCACGAGCTCATCGCCGAAATTCACATGGTTCATGTTCCGCGATCTAGCCGGGTCGCGGGAGCATTGCGAGGGCACCGGAACACAGTAAGACACCGGCGATGCCAGAGCTTCCTGAAGTCGAGACAACCGTGCGCGGGCTGGCCGCCGTTCTCGAGGGCCGGCGGCTGGAAGGGGTGGAGCCGCGCCGCGCCGACCTGCGGCGGGCCATTCCCAAGGACCTTGGGCAGCGGTTGACCGGCGCGCGGGTGATCTCTCTCGGCCGGCGGGCCAAATATGGTCTGATCGGCACCGACCGCGGCGACACGTTGGTCTTTCACCTCGGAATGTCGGGGAGCTGGCGAATCGACCCGGCCGAGATCGGCAAGCATGATCATCTGCTGATCCGCACCGACGAGGGACGGACATTGGCGCTCAACGATCCGCGCCGGTTCGGCTCGCTCGACCTGGTGCCCACCAATGACCTTGACGATTGGCCGGCGTTTCGCAGCCTCGGGCCCGAGCCGCTCAGTGACGCGCTCGAGGGCCGCACCTTGTGCGAGGCGCTGAAGGGCAGGACGGCGGCGGTCAAGCTGCTGCTGCTCGATCAGCGGGTCGTCGCGGGGCTCGGCAATATTTATGTGTGTGAGGCGCTTTATCGGGCTGGAATTCACCCGCTGACGCCCGGTGGCAGGGTCACTCGCAAGGCATGCGAGCGGCTGGCCGCTGCGATCAAGGCAGTGCTTGTTCAGTCGATTGAGGCTGGCGGGTCGAGCCTCAAGGACTTCGCCCATCCGAATGGCGAGCTTGGCTATTTCGCCCACAACTTCCTTGTCTACGATCGGGAGGGGCAGCCGTGCGGTTGCGGCAAGCCGGTGAAGCGGATCGTTCAGGGCGGGCGATCGACGTTTTACTGCCAGCAATGTCAGCGCCGCGGTGGTTGACCGGCGGGGCGGCTGAAGCTAGGGGAGCGCTGTGCCGGTGCCGCCCGCCGTGGTGCGCGCCGCTTTTTCATTGATTCAGCTTGAGGATCTTTTCGATGGCGAACACGCCACAAGCCAAGAAGCGCATTCGCCGCAACGATCGTCGTGCGGCAATCAACGGCGCGCGGGTCAGCCGGATCCGGACCTTCATCAAGGCGGTCGAGTCGGCGGTGTCCCAGGGCAACAAGGAAGAGGCGTTGACGGCTCTGCGTGCGGCTCAGCCCGAGATGGCTCGCGGAGTCGCTCGCGGCGTGATTCACAAGAACACGGCGTCGCGGAAGTTTTCCCGTCTGACCAAGAGCGTCGCGGGCCTCGCCTGATTCACTAATCGCTGTCATCGTCCGGTAATGAGACGGGCTGTTGGCGTTAGCCGACGGCCCGTTTCCGTATGCGTCGGCAAAAAACCTTTTGTTTTCCGCGATTCGCAAAAGTGTAACGAAAGTTTAATGTAGGAAATGGCTGATTTAAGCCATTTCTGCGAAAAAGTAAGGCTTTCCGCTGTCAAGCCAGTTTATTTGAGCCGGATCAAAAATGCCTGCTTGAAAGCTAACGCGAGCAGTTCCAAAAATCTCTTTCCGGCGCGAATCCGCGCCGGACGCACAGGTAGTCAGGTCCTTTTGCCGCCGGGTGATTGCACTTCGGGGAGAGGATACTTGCGACCGTAGCGATGGGGCACTGGGGGTGTGATGTCGGGGATGAGCGCAGCGCGAATGGACGTGACTAGCGAAGGGATTGCAGCACCACTCGCTGCAGCTTGGGAGTCGGTGCGAAGCGGTCTCAGACGCGATCTGGGCGCGCGCACGTTTGACGGCTGGATCAAGCCCGCGGAGCTGGGCGCGTTCGACCCGGAAAGCGGCACGCTCGACCTTGCGATGCCCAGCCAGTTCATGGCCGACTGGGTCCGCTCGCACTTCGGTGAGCGGCTGAACCTCGCCTGGAAGTTCACGCTGCCGCTGGTTCGCGAAGTGCGGATTGTCGCCGCTGTCGACGCGCCGCGCCCGACACCGCTGCTGATTCTCGAGGAGGAGCCGGCCACGGCCGTAGAGCCCGACGTCGAGGGACCGTCGTTCGATCCGCGTTATCGATTCGAGACCTTCGTCATCGGCTAGGCGAACGAAGTGGCCGCGACCGCCGCGCGCACCCTCGCCACTGCCGAGACGGTGACCTTCAACCCGCTGTTCATTCATGGCGGCACCGGTCGCGGCAAGACTCACTTGCTTCACGCCATCGGCCACAAGTTCCGCAGCCATCACCCCGGCGCGCGCATCGTTTCGATGTCGGCCGAGAAGTTCATGCTCGAGTTTGTTCGCGCGATTCGCGAAAATGACACGATCGGATTCAAGAGCCGCCTGCGCTCCGCCGACCTGCTGATGATCGACGATGTTCAGTTCATCGCCGGCAAGGAGTCGACGCAGGAGGAATTCTTCCACACGATGAACGAGATCATCACCGCCGGAAAGCGGCTGGTGATCACCTCGGACCGTGCGCCGCAGGATCTGGACGGGATCGCTCCGCGAATCCTGTCGCGCCTGTCATGGGGCCTCGTCGCAGATATCAACGCAGCGGATTATGAGCTGCGGCTCAACATCATCCAGGCCAAGCTCGATGCGCTTCCCGGCGTCGACATGCCGCTGCCGGTGATCGAGTTCCTTGCCCGCCGGCTGACCTCCAGTATCCGCGAGCTCGAAGGAGCGCTGAACCGGATCGTCGCCTATGCGCTGATGACCGGCCGTCCGATCGACCTTCCGTTTGTGGAAGAGGTGCTGGCCAACGTGCTTCGCGCCAATCAGCGGCGGATCACGATCGAGGAAATCCAGACCCAAGTGGCCGAGCATTTCCGGATCCGCAAGGCGGAGATGACCTCGGCGAGGCGCGCCCGCGAGGTCGCTCGCCCGCGCCAGGTGGCGATGTATCTGTCAAAGCAGCTGACGCCCAAGTCCTTGCCGGACATCGGCCGGCGCTTCGGTGGTCGCGATCATACCACGGTGATCCACGCCGTCCGCCAGATCGAAAAGCTGCGCGCCAGCGATCATGAGCTGGACGCCGACATCCGGCTGCTGATGCGCCAGCTCGAGGGCTGAACCAAAAAAGGGCCCGTCGAAATTTTCCGCGGGCCCTTCTGTCCGGAGCCCGAGTTCAATAGCTGGCCGTCGCCGTATTCTTTTTGACCCGCGGCACGGTAATCTTGATCGTCTCGCCATTGTTCCCGGGAAAACCGGTGAACATTGCGGTGACCAGATTGGGCACGATCCTCGTCAAATCGTCCGTCCCCGACCGCGCCCGCGCATGGCCTTCGAACAGCGCGGCATTGTCGACCCGCCGCCGGATGTCGACGTCGAGGAAGCTCTTGTACACGGTGTAAGTGTCGATTTCCGACCCGTAGCCGCCGTAGAACGGATCGTTCCACCCGTAGTAGAAGGGCGAATAGCCACCCCAATAGCCGTAGCGCGGATAATACCAATGACGGTAGGGGCTGTAGAAACCATAGCCCATCGTCGACGGGTAGCTCCGCACCTCGGCCGTTCCTTCATCCACCCCATAGTCGACTCGAACTAGCATCGTCGCGCTATCCGCCGAGGCGGCCGGTGCATAGCCCTGCGCGGCCAAGGCGTTGGCGACGAGCGAGCCATACCGGGTGAATTCCAGCCCGCCGCTGTTGGCGGGGTTCGCCGGAACGACAAAGAAGCTCTGCCCTGCCGCAGCCGGCATGGCGTTGTAGCGGGAGACCCGCGCGGGGAAGCCCGTGCAGCCGCTGAGGGCGACCGCCGATGCTCCGAGCATCATGGCCGTCGCCAGTTTCATCATGTTCCTCATGAACATTTCACCTGCGATCGCGATTACCCGCAGAGATATAACGGAAATCTGCTGAACCGTCGATGAAGCGAAATATTAGCGGGTCAGGCCGACCGCTTGATAAGCAGTGGCGAGGACCGGGGTACCGAGCGCGCGTGCACGATCCGCCCCATTCCGCAAGATCGCATCGATAGCCGCTGGGTCGGACCGCATAGTCTCAAGGCGGTTACGGATTGGCGCGATCAGCGCGATCAAGGCATCGGCGAGCACCGGCTTGAACGCACCGAAGCCCTGGCCGGCAAACTGACCAAGGACGGCTTCGCTGGTCTCGTCAGTCACTGCGGCATAGAGTGCCACCAAATTCCGAGCTTCCGGGCGTCCATCGAGTCCAGGTAGATGCTCGGGGAGGGGCTCGGGATCGGTCTTCGCCTTGCGGATTTTCTGAGCGATCAGATCGTCGCTGTCGGTGAGGTTGATCCGGCTCATGTCCGATGGATCGGACTTCGACATTTTCGCGGTCCCATCCCGCAGCGACATCACCCGTGCCGCGGTGCTGCCGATGAACGGTTCGGGGGGAACGAACAGATTGGTCTCATAGTCGGTGTTGAACTTGATCGCGATGTCCCGCGCGAGCTCGATATGCTGCTTCTGATCCTCGCCAACCGGGACGTGCGTGGCTTGGTAAAGCAGGACATCGGCGGCCTGGAGCACCGGATAGGTGTAAAGGCCGACGCTGGCGCCTTCGCGGCTCTTGCCCGACTTTTCCTTGAACTGGGTCATCCGGTTGAGCCAGCCGACGCGGGCGCTGCACTGAAGCACCCAGGCGAGCTCCGCATGAGCCGGAACCGAGCTTTGCGCGAATAGGGTCGAACGCTTCGGATCGATGCCCGCTGCAATCAGCGCTGCCGCCATGTCCCGCACATTGGCGCGCAGCTCGGCCGGATCGATTTCGACCGTGATCGCATGAAGGTCGGCGAGGAAGAACAGGCACTCGGCCTCGTCCTGCATTCGCACCCAGCGGAGGATCGCGCCGAGCAGATTGCCGAGGTGAAGGCTGCCGGTGGGCTGGATTCCGGAAACGACGCGCATCGGTTTGGGCTCAGCCGGCATTGGCGGGGGACCTCTTGCGGCGCAGGCTCGCGATCGCCTGCCGGTCAACGCCGCCGATCAGGAACGCCACGCCGAAGTAGACGAGGGCGCCGGTGCCGACCAGCAGCCCAAGGCCGACCACCCGCTCACCGACGCCGCCGAAGAAGAGATCGCCGAGTGCGAACCGAATGGCGTAGAGCGCACCGCCCATCGCAACCGCCGCGACCAGTTGCCGAGCGACCCGGCTGACCAGCCATGACGGCATCCGGAATTGGCGGCGGGCATAGAGGAGGACGAACAGCAGGATGAGGTTGATCCAGGCACCCGCGGAGGTCACGGTCGCCAGGCTGTAAATGCCCATCACCGGGATCAGCAGGAAATTGGCGACGATGCTGAGCACAAGCACTGCCATCGCGATCATCACCGGGGTCTTGACGTCCTTGCGGGCGTAAAAGGCAGGAGTGAGCACCTTCACCAGCACGTAGGCGGGCAGCCCGGTGACGAGGATCGCGAGAATGTTGCCCGTGATCCGCGCGGCCTCGATGCTATACTCACCGCCCTGGTAGAGCGCGCCGATGATCGGGCCTGACGCAACTGCAAGCGCGATGCTCGCCGGCAGTGTCAGCAGCATCGACAGGTCAAACGCGCGCGCCTGAACGTCAGCCGCCTCAGCTTCGGCATCGCGCGCAATCGCCTGGCTGATCGCCGGGAGAATGGCGACTCCAAGGGCGGTGCCGATGATCGACAGGGGCAGCTGGTTGAGCCGGTCGGCATAGCTCAGCATGGTCAGCGCGCCTTCGCCGAGGCGGGCGGAGAAATAGGCGTAAAACAACTGGCTGATCTGGTAGACGCCCGCAGCTGCTGTCGCTGGGAGGATCAGCACAACCAATTCGCGAACTGCGGGGGTGAGCCGTGGCCGGCCGAAGTGGAGCTTCACCCCGGCCCGGCGAACAGCCGCCCAGCACAGCGCGAATTGCGCGATCCCGCCAGCCAACACCGCGTAGGCCATGATCCTGACCGTCTCGATGTTATCAGGAGGCGAGATAAGCAAGGCAATGATCAGCGCGACGTTCAGCAGTGCCGGTGCGAAGGCGGCGACGGCGAACCGCGTCAGCGAGTTGAGCACGCCCGAGAGCAGCGCGACGAGGCTGATGAACAACAGATAGGGGAAGGTCCACCGGGTCAGCTCGACCGCCAGCTCGAACTTGCCGGGGACCTGCCGATATTCCGAGGCGATCAATGCGATCAGCCCGGGCATGAAGATTTCGAACAGGACCGTGACGACCAGCAGGGCCGGCATGAACACGGCGAGGATCTCGTTCGAGAAGGCCTGAGCATCGGCGTGTCCGCCCGAGGCCAGGCGGCGGCTGAACAGCGGCACGAAGCCGCTTGAAAAGGCGCCCTCGGCGAACAGCCGGCGGAAGATGTTGGGAAGCAGGAACGCGAGGTTGAACGCGTCATTGGCGTGG
>CAMLKX010000063.1 GCA_946480515.1 uncultured Sphingomonadaceae bacterium
GTTTGAGCGGGATTTCGCTGCGAGCAGCGCGCGGATTATCGATGCCACCGAAGGCGGTGTGCTCAAGCGCGGCGCGATCAGCATGACCTGCAAGGGGGACTCTCCCGAAGTGGTGGCCCACACCGTGGGGTGTGCGCTGCCGGGCATCGAGATCAAATGCATTGACGACGATCGCGCTCCGGTGAGGCCTGGGGAGTCCGGAGAAATCCTGGTGCGCGGGCGGGGCGTGATGCTCGGGTATCTCGACAATCCGGAAGCGACGCGGGAGTCGATCGACGAGGATGGCTGGCTGCATACCGGGGATATCGGCTGCCTCGACGAGAGAGGCTATCTGAAGATCACCGATCGCAAGAAGGACATGTACATCACCGGCGGCTTCAACTGCTATCCGGCGGAGATCGAGAAATTGCTTGCCGCGCACCCTGCAATCGAGATTGCCGCGGTGATCGGAGTCCCAGACGAGCGGATGGGCGAAGTCGGAAGAGCCTTTGTCGTGCTGCGCCCTGGCGCCACCGCGAATGAGCCGGAAATCATCGCCTGGGCCAAGGAAAATATGGCCAATTACAAGGTTCCCCGCTCGGTAGAATTCGTCGGCGAGCTTCCCCGTAATGCGGGCGGCAAGGTGCTGCGAACGGTGTTGCGGGAGACCGCCTGAAACCGCAGCGGAAAAATAAAAAGAGTTGGAGTGATGCCATGAAGCGCTTGGAAAATAAGGTTGCCGTGATCACCGGCGGTGCTCGCGGTATGGGCGAAGCAACCGCGCGGCTATTTGCCCAGGAAGGGGCAATCACGATCATCGCGGATGTGCTTGCCGACGAAGGCGAGAAACTCGCCGCTGAGCTGGGTGGGGCTGCGATGTTCAAGCGATTGGACGTCACGGACGAGAGCGGCTGGGAACAGCTCGTTGCTGAGGTCCTTGACCGGCATGGCCGGATCGACGCGCTCGTGAATAACGCCGGCGTGGTTCACTTCGCGGAGATTACCAACATCTCTGCCGCCGATATCGACCGCGTCTATTCGATCAACGTCAAGGGGCCGCTGCTTGGAATGAAGCACGCCGGTGCCGCGATGATCCGTGCGCAATCGGGCGCCATCGTCAATATTTCCTCTGTCGATGGTCTACGCGGCGCCAATGCGCTCGCGCTTTACTCTTCGAGCAAATGGGCGGTTCGCGGCATGACCAAGACCGCGGCGCTCGAGTTCGGGCACCACGGCATTCGGGTCAACTCGGTCCATCCCGGCGGGGTCGACACGGTGATGGGCAACCCCCAAGGGTTGAAGGGCGCCGACGTGAACAAGGACTACGCTCGTGTGCCCCTGCAGCGGATCGGTGCGCCAGGCGAGATCGCCGCAGCCTCGCTGTTCCTCTGCTCGGACGAGGCCTCCTACATCACCGGAGCTGAGCTTGCCGTCGATGGCGGCTGGAATGCAGGCTATTACCACTCCTACATGCCTGGAGCGCCGGCATCGCTGACCGGCAACTAAGCCTGCTTACTAAAGCGCTTGTGACCCTCCGGGGGACGGTTTACTGCAGCCCGGCCAGACTCGTGATGTGAATTCAGCGCAATCAACGGGTCGATCAATGTTTCAGACGAGAGGTGCGTCGAATATGGCTACGCAAGTTGCGCAAACACCAAGCTCATGCACGATGGGTCACGTCGCCCTTCACTACAACAAGCCCGAGGAAGGTCCGCTCGCGGCCCGGCTGATGAAACTGATCGGCTTTGTCGAGACCCAGGACCTGATTCTGCCCAACGGCGCGCATTTCTATCGCTTTGTCGTGGATCCCAAGCATGAGGCACGGGGCGACGGAATCTTCTTTCTCGCTCCGGTCCCGGAAGCGCAGCGCAACCTGGTGAAAGCGATCCATGAATCGCTGAAGATCGGCTCGCCCGACGAACATCCCGCCGTTGGTGAGATGCGTGCGGCGATTGAATCCGATCCGGAATACAGCTTCCACGTCGGGTTTTTGCTCGATTCACTCGACACCCTCGAACAAATCGTTCTCAACGTGAGAGAGCTTGGAGAAAAAGATCCGGAGCTCAAGGGCCGGGTCAAGGTCACCCTCAACCGATCGCTGCCGGGAACGCCAGAGGTCGATAAGCGGCTCGACGAATCTCCGCTGTATGGCGACGTGAAGCGGTATGCTTACGGGCGCAACGGCGTCCAGGCGTTCATCGAGACCGATCTGCTCAGCAGCGGAACGCTCGGCGAGAGCATGGTGATTGAACTCGATTACGTCTTCCCCGGTTACAAAAGCCACGTCCTTTCGGTGGTCGAAACCGCCTGAACCAACGGCCAGGGTTCAGCACGATCCGCCGTTCGCGAATGCAAAGCCGGTAGAGGAAATCGATGTCAGTTGATCGGGAGAAGTTCACCGGCGGAGTCGCGGTGATCACCGGAGCAGGTGCCGGAATTGGCTCAGGGCTGGCACGCCGTGCTGGCGAACTCGGCATGACGGTGGTGGTGACTGACATATCCGGGGATCGCGCCCAGCGCGTGGCGGCGGAAATTCAGTCGGCCGGCGGAACGGCGGAGGCGATCATCGTCGATGTTTCGAAGCCTGCGGAACTGGATCGGCTTGCGGCGGAAGTGTTCGATCGTTTCGGAGAGGTGCGCCTGCTGATCAATAATGCGGGCATCGAGACCATTGGGCTGACGTGGGAAATTCCCGTCGAGCGCTGGGAAGCAACGCTCAACATCAACATCCATGGCGTGATCCATGGAGTGAGAGCGTTTGTCCCCCGGATGTTGAAGAGCGGCAAGGAAGCCTGGATTGCGAACCTGTCCTCGATCGGTGCTTTCGCGGCCATGCCGACGCAAACTGCCTATACGGTGACCAAACACGCGGTGCAGTCGTTCAGCGAGTGCCTGTACCTTGAGATGGAATATTCGGGGGCTCCGATCCATGTCAGCTCGATCATGCCCGGGATGCTGAAAACCAGCATTTTCGATGCAGACGCTGGAGCTGGCGAGCCGGAGAGCGCCGTGCGCCACCGCACCGTCATGCGGGAGATGATGCGCGAATATGGGATGGATCTGGCCGAGGGCTGCAAATTGATTCTGGAACAGGTCGCGGCAAACAAGTTCTGGGTATCGACCCAGCCGGAGATGACGGAGCAGTTGCTGTCCGCGCGCATCGACTTCTTCCAGAAGCAGCGACCGCCGGAACTCACCGGGCAGGCTCGTCAGCTGTTGGACGCCTGAAATGCGGGCCGCAGTCTTTCAGGCTGCCGGCCAGCCTCTGAGCATCGAGACGGTCCCCGATCCGCAGCCCCGGGAGGATGAGGTTGTCATTGCCGTCGCCGGTGCCGGGATTTGCGGCTCCGACCTGCATGTCACCCAGTTTCCGGGCTTCGCGTCCCCAGGCACGATCCTCGGTCATGAATTTGCGGGAACGATCGTCGGTCTCGGCCAGCAGGTAAGCGGCGGCTGGAAAAGCGGCGATCGTGTCACCGCCTTGCCGGTGATGCCGTGCCGGACCTGCGAGGCCTGCCAAAACCACTTTCCGGCGCTATGTCCGAACATGCTGAACATCGGCAATTCGCTAGATGCGCCGGGCGCATACTCACAGTACGTCCGCGTTCGTGCCGACCTGCTGCAGCGCGTTCCTGACGGTGTGACGTGGAATGAGGCGGCGATGATCGAGCCGCTCGCGGTTGGTCATCATATCGTTGGGCGCGCTCAGCTGCGGCCGGACGATACCGTCCTTGTCCTCGGCGGCGGACCGATCGGAGTGGCCGTGACCTTGTTTGCTCGAAGGGCAGGGGTCAAGCATGTGGTGGTGAGCGAGCCCGCAGAGGTCCGCCGCGAACGATCCTTGGCTGTCGGAGCGACGGCGACAATCGACCCCAGCAAGGAAGATGTCGCGGAACGTTTCGCCTCCCACGCCGGTAGGCGGCCGACGGTCGTGTTCGAATGCGTTGGCCTGCCGGGAATGCTTCACCAGGCCGTCGAGCTGGTTGGCCTCCGCGGCAGGATCGTGATCGCAGGTGTGGTGTTCGAGGAGGACCGGTTGCCGCCGCTTACCGCTCTGGGCAAGGAAGTGACGATCACTTACAGCCAGGCCTATGAGGAGCGGGATTTTGCGGCGGTGATCGACGCAATGGCCGCCAGCGCGATCGATGCAACCCCGATTCATACCGCAACGATATCGCTCGACGAACTCCCTTCGATGTTCGAGAGGCTCCGATCCAATTCGCCGCACTGCAAGGTGCTGATCGATCCAACTCTTTAAGCGCGGCCGCCGCTTCAGCCACCCTCGACCAAACGCTTGAGCTTGCGTACCGCCGCATGCGGCGTGGTGAGAACGGGTTCACTTCGAACGGCCACGACGAGCGGTGCTGCTCGCGCCATTGAGAATTGCCCGAGGATCAGGACATCAATGGGAGGCATCGCAGCGGCAGCTTCCGCGATCAGGCGGTCATGCAGTTCCGTGTCGCCCCGCTGCAGCGCGGGGAGCGCCCCATCAGCGACTGCACTGATGACTGACGGACAACCTTGGCCGCGTGATCGAGCGATGGCGGCCATTTCATCCGACAGCGGCTTAACGGATCCCGCGAACGTCAGGAGGAGCCCGATCCGCCCACTACTCGGTTGCTCGCGGCAGAGATCGAGCGCCTCGTCGAATGCGCCCTCGTTTGGGGCGAGGACCGGGATGCTCAAGTCCGCCTTCACACGATCGATAGCGGGCCCGAACGCCGAACAGGTGAACAGGAGACCGCGCGTGGGCTCCCCTCCATGTGCGGCAGCGGCGTAGCGGCCAAGCGATAAAAAACGGTCGTAAATCGAGGGGGTGATCTCCCCAAGCGCAGCAAGATCCCTCGCCAGCGAGTCATCCAGCAGATTGTTGAACTGAGCGTTCGGCCACAGCTCGCGCACCGCCGCGACAGCCGGGCCAGGAGACTCGGTCAGGGCACTGATCAAGGTAATTCGGGGCGTACGGTCCGTCATCTCTTCTCCCATGGAGTCAGCGCCAATGCCTGCTTGTCAACCGGGTGGCGATGTCTCAGGTCGACGTGCAATCTCACCGGGATGAGAGGGAGAAGAAATGCTGAGACTTGACGGCAAGGTTGCGATTGTCACCGGGTGCGGTTCGTATGGCCCAGGGTGGGGCAATGGCAAGGCAATCGCGACCCTTCTTGCGCGTCAAGGTGCGATGGTGGTGGGAATCGATCTGACGCAGGAGGCAGCGGACGAAACGCGGCTCGTTATCGAACAGGAAGGCCATTCGCTCCATACGGCCGTGGGGGACGTCACCTGCAGCGATCAGGTGCAGCAGTTGGTGCGCGATACGCTCGCGCAGTTCGGGCGGATCGATATTCTGGTCAACAATGTGGGCCGCTCTGAACCCGGCAATCCGGCCACCATGGATGAATCCACGTGGCGTGCTCAGCTCGACCTCAACCTGACCAGCGCATTCCTGATGACCAGGGCTGTCCTTCCGGGGATGGCTGATCAGGGCGCGGGAGCGATCGTCAGTATCTCGTCTGTCGCGGGGATGCGCTGGATCGGCAAGGATCAGGTTGGCTACGCGGCGGCAAAGGCCGGCCTGGTGCAATTTACCAAGGTCACTGCGGTGGCCTTCGCAAGCAAGGGCGTGCGGCTCAACTGCGTCGTTCCAGGCTTGATGTTCACGCCGATCGTTCAGCGATTGGCGGACCGCTACGGCGGTGGCGACTATGACGCGATGGTTGCCAAGCGCCACGCCCAGGTGCCGATGGGCCGGATGGGTGATGCATGGGACGTCGCCAACGCCACCCTGTTCCTCGTTTCAGATGAGGCAAAATATATCACCGGCACCGAGATCGTGGTTGACGGAGGCATTACGGCCTCGACGGGCTGAGCGCCTCATCGTCCAACGCGATCGCCCGTGTCTCGGGAAGGAGCCAGACGAGCGGGATGGCCGCGTAGATCGCAAAGCTGAGCAGAAAGCCGGCTTGTCCGACACCACCGACGGAGCTGGCCATGGCGCCCGCAACCGCGGGTCCGGCTACCATTCCCCAGCGCCCGATCAGATTGTTGCAAACGCCGTTCGCTGTTGCCCGAAGCTCGGTCGGAAACAGCTCCGAGTTCAGCGTGAAGCTCGCCGCCCAAATGCCGACGCTGGCCTGAACGACGATCCAGCTGATGGCAATGAGTGTGTGGCTCGTCGCCGAATAGGTTAGCTGCAAGCCAATGCCCATTATCAGGAGGTAGAGGCAGATGGTGATCCGTCGGCCAAGATGATCGAGCAGGAAGCCGGATATGATGTTCCCGGCGAGTGTACCGATCAGGATCACCGGGGCGAGGAATGTCAGGTCGGCCGCGCTCCAGCCGCGTTCCTGGACCAGGTAGACCGTGAAAAATACCGCGCCCCCGAACATCACGAAATTAAGGATCAGCCAGTACAAGCTCAACAATAGCACCCGCTGTCGCAAGCCCGGTGCAGCGAGCTGTCTTAACTGCGTGGTCCACGGCGATATCGACGGGGACTCGGTCCTCAACCGGCGGAATGTCGGCGTTTCCTTCAGGAACAGGAACAGCAGCGGGAGGGCAAGAAGCGGAGCGCCGCCGATCACGAAGACAGACCTCCAGCCCAGCGGCGTGGACAATCCGAACTCAAGGAACAGAAAGGGAAGAGCGGCACCAAATGCGCCAACCGAGCCGAGCAGCCCATTGGCGCGGCCCCGATAGCTGGCGGGCAAGGTCTCACTGAGGATCAGATAGGACAAGGAGATCTGGGTGATGGCCAGCATGCGGGTAAAGAACTGAACGGCGGCATATTGCCACAGGTCGGTCACGAACGCGGTTGCCAGGGACCCAGCGGCAAACCCCGCGGCGGACAGTAGCAGGATCGGCCGGCGGCCAAACCGGTCGGCAAGGCGGATGAGCAAGGCCGCAGCGATCGCGCCGAGACTGACGAGTGCCAGCGCCTGGCCAAGAACCGCAGGGCCGACCCCGAAGTCCTGACTGACATAGGGCAAGACAACATTGGTGACGCTGACGTCAGGCGAGCAACCCGAGCAGGCCGAAATGTTGGCGCTCCAGCCGTTCGCCGGCCGGGAGTTGCTCAGCTTCGCTTGCGCTCGGCGATACCGCGCTAGGTGCGGCAGCGGGCGCCGCGTCGATGGCGCTCACTCGGCGCTAAGCTTTTCAACACGGCACTGCGGCACTGGATGCTCCTCCGCCTCGATCCAGCGCCACAGGGCGGTGCCTTGGCGATGGCCGGCGGTATCGACCCAATTGCCGAAGCCGGGGTCGCGATCGGCGCAGACCACCACTATGCGGCCGTCCGGCTCATAGGTCGCTTGCGACCCGTTGATCCAGATCTTCTGGTGAACATGATCGAGGGATTCCATCCACCAATTATCCAGCTGGAAATTCCAGAAGCGGCACTTGGGCGGCATGACCTCGAGGATGAGCGCCTCATCCGGCTGCAGATCATAATAGAGATGGCCGTACCAGATCTTGGGATCTCCGCCCGCGCGGTACCAGGTCGACTGGTCCTTGCCCTCGTAGATGCGGTTCGGAGCGGTCATGAACCATTCCGACCAGTCAGCGAAGGTGTTCGCCGTGCCGCGCACCCATGCGGCAGCGCCCTTGAGCTGCTGCTCGATCGCGTCAGGCGTTAGCAAGGCGGGCGCGGGCGGTCCGCCGATCCGCTCGACATGGACCTCGGCCGGAACCTCGGTCTCCTTGTCGTTGAAGGTTTGCCGGATGATCAACAGGGTCGTGTCGTCAGCCATCGGCAGCCAGTTGCCAGGCTTGGGCTCTCGGCTGGCGATGATCTCGAAACTGCCGTCCGGTTCGATCGTCATGTCACCGAATTCGATCTCGCCGGTTGATGCCATGGTGCCGTCAATCGCGTAACGGTTGGCCTTGCTGCCCACGCTCAAGTACGGGACGGTCCCGCGCTTGCCCCAGATGCGATAGTCGCGGTCCCCTTTGACGACGATCTGCTGGTAGAGATTGTCCGGATTGTCCGCGCCGATCTTGATCTTGTCGTCGGTCAGCAGGAAAATCCGCGGGAAGTCCGGGTCGCCGGAATCGACCAGCATGTTCAGTGCGGTGCGGGTGAGGCGGCTGAGATATCGCAGTCCCTCCGCCTGCTCCAACGCAGTCGCTGGGGTCTGCTCGCGGATCAGGACTTCACCCGCCTGCGCCAGCTGCTCGCAGAAATCCCGCCAGACATGATCCAGCCGGATACCGTTGATGCTGTCCGTTGTCGGCCTATCAGCCATGGCTATGCTTCCCTTTCGAGGTTCAAATGCCAAGCAGCTCCGATGCCGAGCGGCCAAAGAAGCTTTCGCGGGCGGACGGACTCAGGTCGTCAATCTGACGGGAGTAAATGGCGACTGCATCGGGATGCCCTTCCACATGCGGGAAATCGGATGAGAAGACGATGATCCCTTCCGGAACCCGGTCTATCGTCGGATGCAGAACATCCTGTTGGTGCACAACTGACACCCGCACTTGGCGCTGGACATATTCGCTTGGCTTCAGCGGGTAGGTGTAGGGTGCGAAGCTGAGCATTCGCGGCCGATCATTGTCGGCTTCGTTGTCAATCGTCTCAAGGAAATCGGGCAGCCAATCGATGCCCAGCTCCTGAACGATCACCGCGAGCTTGGGATAGCGTTCAAGCACCCCGCCGAAGATCATTGCTCCAAGCGCTAATTGCGGAATGAGCCGCCGCGACATCGACGCCAGCTTGTAGAAGGACGACAAGTCACCGCCGTTGTTCGCCCAACCGGGGTGCATTGCCGCGCGGCCGCCGCCGACATGAAACAGAACCGCGACTCCCAGGTCTTCGCACGTCGCCCAGAAGGGCTCGAAGTCGGGATGGTTGAGCGCTTTGCCGCCGTGCGGATCGGCCTTGACGAATACAGCGCGGGCGCCGCGTTCCCGGCCGGTCGTCACCTGGGCAATTGACCAGTCGACGTCCATCAGGTCGATCACCGTCGCCGGGATCAGGCGGTCGGTGTAGCCGTGCAGTTGATCGGTCGACCAGCGGTTATATGTCTCGAGTGCCTCAAGGGCGAGACTCGGATCGTTGCGCATGGCGTGGCGATAGGGATGGTAGCCATTCGACGGCAGCAGGATCTGCTTATCGATTCCGCGTTCGTCCATCCACTTGATGCGCGGTCCCGGCTGATAGGCCTCCGGGCTGAACGCGCCTGCGTCGATGG
>CAMLKX010000064.1 GCA_946480515.1 uncultured Sphingomonadaceae bacterium
CGAGGCGCTGGTCGCCGGTGTGCTGGAGCGCCACCAGCGCATCGATATCCTCGTCAACAACGCCGGCATCACGCGCGACCAGCTGATGCTGCGGATGAAGCGCGACGGCGGCGTGCGCGTGCCCGAGCAGGCCGAACCCGGTCACATCGGTGACGGCGTGCACTCCGTCGAGCCGGGCCAGTGCCGGTCCGATGCTGTTCAGCCGGGTCGTCGAGTCAACCAGGTCGGAGTAAGCGTTGCGCTCCGACACCGCATCGAGCTCGCCTTTTTTGAGGGCCGCGCTGATCACCCCGATGCCGATCGCCTTGTTGAGAATGAGGAGGTCCCCGGCCTGCGCGCCACTGTTGCGAAGGATTCGGTCCGGATCGACCAGGCCGATCGCGGCGAGCCCGTAGATCGGCTCCGGAGAATCGATCGAATGACCACCGCCGACCGGGATCCCGGCCTCCTCGCAGACGGACGCGCCGCCCGCCAGGATGCGGCTGACGGTTTGAGGCTCGATCTTGCCCAGCGGCATGCCGAGAATAGCCAGGGCCATGATCGGCGTGCCGCCCATCGCGTAAATGTCCGACAGCGCGTTGGCTGCTGCAATTCGCCCGAAATCGTAGGGATCGTCGACGATCGGCATGAAGAAATCGGTGGTGGCGACCACGGCCTGCCGTTCATTGATCCGGTAGACGGCGGCGTCGTCACCGGTTTCGGTCCCCACCAGTAGGTTGGGAAAGGCGCTCATGGCGGGAACTCCACTGAGGAGATCGCGCAGAACGGCGGGAGACAGCTTGCAGCCGCACCCGCCGCCGTGGGCCAGGCTGGTCAGACGCGTGTCTGCACGGGACATCTCATCGGGCATGGGTTCGGGCGACATCATGCATCACTCAATTCGCTTGGTCTGCTACGGCAGCAGCAACAACTCGGCAACACAATGCGGAGACGCGCAAATGATCGACTTGCAAACCCTGCTCGACGAGCGGGAGATCCTGCGAAAGCTCGGCCGCTTCGCCCGCATCCTCGATCAGAAGGAATGGACCGAGCTGACCGACGTGTTCGCCGGCGATCTAAGCTTTGAATATGGTCAGGGCGAGAAGGAGGGAATTGGCGCGCTCGAGGATCAGATGCGCCAGTTTCTCGACGTGTGCGGTCCAACCCAGCACTTGCTCGGCAGCATCATCGTCGATGTGTCCGGCGACGAGGCGGTCAGCAGGGCCTATGTTCAGGCGCGGCATCAGCGGCGCAATGATCCGGTTGGTCAGATCTTCGATTCCACCGGCGAATATGTCGACCGTTGGCAGCGCCGGGTCGAAGGATGGCGCATTGTCCGGCGCGATGCGCACTGGTTCCTGCACGCCGGTGATCCCGGTGTGCTTTCAGCGGACGCGGGACAATTAGGATGACTGAGCCAAAGCTACGTGCGGATTTCGCGCAACGCTACGGGCCACGCGCGCTGATCCTTGGCGGTTCCGAAGGAATCGGCGCGGCGTTCGCCGATCATCTCGCCGCGTCAGGACTTGATCTGACGCTGGTGGCGCGCTCCCCGGGGCCACTCAATGCAGCCGCAGAGGAACTGCGTGGGCGATACGGCGTCGCGGTGGACGCGCATGCGCTGGACCTGACCGCTTCCGATCTCGCCCGGTCGGCGGCGGATCTCCTGTCGAGGGATGAATTTGGGCTCGTAATCTACAATGCGGGCGCAACCCATGGGGTCGGCCTGTTTCTCGACAAGCCGATGGATCACGCGCTCAACCTCATCCGGCTCAACTGCGATGGTCCGGCGATCTTCTCCCACCTCGCGCTGAGCGCGATGCGTAAGATCCTCGTCTCGTCCATGTCGGCAATGGTGGGCAGCGGCTATGTGGCCGCCTACGCCGCCGCGAAGTCCTTTGGAGTGGTGCTCGCCGAGGGCCTCAATTGGGAGCTTCGGCAAGACGGGGTCGACGTCATGTGCGCCGTCGCTTCCCTCACGGACACCCCGGCGATGCAGCGGTCCGGCATGGTGACGGATGGCGATTTGAAGCCGATGTCAGCGGATGAAGTCGCCGTTGGAGCGCTGCGCCATCTCGGCGCTGGTCCGGTCTGGTACGCGGTCGGAGAGCAGGCGATCGAAGCGATGCGCTCCGTTCCGCGACCAGCCTTGACCGAGAATGCTTCGGCGATCTCGGCGCGATTGTGGGGTATCGAAGTGGAGAAGGCGGCCAGAAAGCCCGAGTCTTAAAATAGCCGCCAATCGCGACGGTGCGATCAGCGCGAAGCGTCGGTCGTGATGGAGATCAGCTCGATCGATGGCGGCGCCAGAGTCTGGGTGATGCGGACATCGCTGCCCTTCAATGTGACGGTGCTGAGCAAGCGATAATCCCACACATCGCTGATGCGGAAGCGCTGAACGCGATACAGCTTGGTGGGATCAAGGCCCGTCATCCGAAGATCGAAACCGTCGTTATGATCATAGCTGAGCGATCGCCGTGGCAGCATCGTGAACTGGAAATCGCCTTCCGAGACCCGGTCGCCGGTCGGCCGCGGTCCCCTGAGGCTCTCAGGAACCTCGTAATTGCTGATGATGATGTTGATCCTGCTGCCGTCGCGCGACTTGCCCGCCTGAACCGCAAAGCCCTTGTTGTCGTCGCCCTTCACGGCCAGCCGCAGCGGTGTTTCCTTCATCTTGCCGAGGGCGATCAGCGCCTGACCCATCTTGTTGGGCGATTTGCCATCTTCCCCGAAGAGGTTGGGGCCCATGTAGAAGGTCTGCTCGTCGATCGGGGAATCCTGCATGTAGATGATCGCTGAGGTTGTGAATGCGGCGCGTCCACCTAGCGTCAACAGCTCAGGGTCGATGCCGAGCACATTCCATTCACTCATCACGACCTTGGTTTTGCGGAAGCCGTAGTCGTCGAGCAGCTTACGCATGTCCTGGCCAAGCCGGACGTAGAGATAGGGATCAGCTGCGTCGACGTTGTAATCGTGGAAGCTCCAGAAATCCAACGGCAGCTTATTCGCGCGCAAATAGCTGAGGAAGTTTTCGCGATATTCCGGTCCGTGATGAGTGAACATCAAGGCCGGGCCGCCAATCCAGGCGTCCTTGTCGGCAGACTTTACCGCTTTGGCAAGTTTGCCGTACAGTTTGTAATAGTTGCCCGCCTCGAAACGACCATCAGGTTCGTTCAAGACTTCCCAATATTTGACGTTGTAGTTGAAACCCCGGTTCCATCCTTTGTTATAGTGCAGGACTACCCGGTGGGCGGCGGCAGCATATTGATCGAAATCACGCTCGCTGATGAAGGAGTCGGGGATTTCGCTTCTGTCGCCGGCGCTCGACCCGACCCGGAATAGCGCGGTCGCGCCGATGTCATAGATCGACTTCATTAGACGATCGGTAGGGCCGAAGTTGTAACTGGCAGGGTTGGCTGGGTCCGCGCCGAGGTTGGGAAACATCACCTGTGCCTGGAATGATGACGCGGCGACGGTCGTTCCGTCCGCCATCTCACGCGTGCCCCGGAAATCCGCGTAAAGGTCACCAGGGCCATAATTATCGTGAATGCGGATGAGTTCTATTTTGGCCGCACGATAGCCCGCTGACGCATCGGCTCCGAGCGAGCGGTAGCCAGTCCGGTCGGAGACCTCCACGGTTGTGTTCAAAGTCTCTACGGCCGGCCGATCGCTCCAGGGAAGGGGGCCCGAGTTCACACCGCGCAACGGCTTCATCAGCCCCAAGTTCGTAGATGCATCGACCGTGACCGAGCGCAATTTGGGCGGTACCGGGCCGTCGATCCGCTGCGCCTGGGCGGTACCGGAGAGAGCAGCAACGCCAAGCAGAGTGATGGCGCTCGCGATCTTGAACAGAGACACCATCGAATTCCCAGCGACGAGTTGATGACCAATGGTCCTCGCCGCTATCTGATCACTGTTTTTCAGGCAAGCGCCGTTCACTCGGCGAATTCGGTCGGGGGTTCAGATGAGTTTCACCAGACGCGAGCTACTCAATCAGGGCATTTTTCTCGGCAGCCTGCTTGCACCCTCGGCAGTGAGTGGCCGCCAGGGGCAGAGTGCATTGAGCTTCCCCAAGGGATTTATTTGGGGAGCAGCAACCGCAGCCTATCAGATTGAGGGCGCAGCCTCGGAGGATGGGCGGGGTCCATCAGTGTGGGACATATTTTCGCACACTCCGGGCAAGGTGAAGCAGGGGCATACCGGCGATGTGGCGTGCGATTCCTATCATCGCTGGCGCGAAGACCTCGCGCTGCTGAAGACGCTCGGGCTCAAATCCTACCGTTTCTCCATCGCCTGGCCTCGGATTCAGCCGACCGGTACGGGTGCAGTGAACCAGCCTGGTCTCGACTATTACAGCCGGCTTGTGGATGCGCTGCTCGAGCTTGGTATCCGCCCGTTGCCGACATTGTATCATTGGGATCTGCCGCAGGCGCTCGAAGAGAAAGGTGGATGGCCGAACCGCGATACTGCCAACAGGATGGTCGATTATGCGGCGCTCGTCGCAAACTCATTGCACGACCGTGTCAAAGACTGGTGCGTCTTCAACGAGCCCAAGACATTCACCCAGAATGGCTATTGGAGCGGCGGACATGCTCCTGGCCGGCGGGAGCCGGTCGCATTCCTTCGGGCCGTACACACGGTCCATCTGGCCTACGGGCGGGTCTATCGCGCGCTCAAGTCGATCGACAGCAGGCTTCAGGTCGGCAACGCCCTCGATCTTGCTCCGATGTACCCAGCCTCCAGCTCGCTTGAGGACAGGCAAGCAGCCAAGCGCTGGGATACGCTCCTCAATCAGTGGTTTCTGCAGCCCGCGTTGACCGGCGCGTACCCGGCCGGGATCCTGCCGGAGGATCGGCTCGCCGACCTGGCCGGGATAAGGGCAGGGGATGGAGCCGTCATGAAGGCGCCATTCGATTTCCTTGGCTTCAATTATTACACCCCGTGGCGCGTTCGTCATGATCCAACCAGCAAGGGGCTGCTCGGGCTCCAGCTCAATGCTGAATGGGCGAAGGCACCCCGTCCGGACGCGTCGAAAATGGATATCGGGTGGGAGATTTACCCGCCTGGGTTTAGTGACATTCTTCGCCGCGTTCATGCAGTCGTCGGCGACGTTCCGATGGAAATTACGGAGAATGGCGCCGCCTACAATAATGGCCCGGACTCATCCGGTCAGGTCCGCGATCCGGAACGCATCGCTTATCTTCGCAGTCATCTCACCGAGGTTCTGCGCGCCATCTCCGCCGGCGTTCCGATCCGCGGCTATCACGCCTGGAGCCTGCTCGACAATTTCGAATGGGCAGAAGGCTACACGCAACGGTTTGGGATTGTTCATGTCGACTTCGCGACGCAGAAAAGGACAGTGAAGGACTCAGGCCACTGGCTCGCGAAGGTCGCTGCGAGCAACCGCCTGCCATAGATACTGCGCGGTCGGCGGGGGCACTCTTCATGGCGCCGCCTCGCGATCAGGCTGCGAGCTGGTCCCGACCCGGTCCAGGGGCTTCAGCCGGATAGGTCGTCGGGAGACCGATGTCATAGGCGCGCGTCAGGATTCCAATGAACTCCCGATCATGAAGTGGGTCGGTCGGGGTGTTGAACGACACGCCCTGTTCGCGCAGGTCCTTCATGAACATGTCGAACACCTGATCGTGGGTCAGGTCGTCCTTATGCTCCAGCACCAGCTTCATTTCGTCCAGGTCGCGGTACACGCTGCCGTCCCAGTGGACCATCAGCCGGCATTCAGGTCCCGAGATCGTTTGAATCACCGTGTCACCGGTCTTGACGAGCCAGCCGTCCGCAATCTCCGGATCGGGGTGCAGCAGGGAATCAATGCTTAATCCCTTGGGCTGGCGGCTTTCTAGCGGACCATTGGCCTCGCCGCGATGGAACATCATCTCGTTCTGCGAAACCACGGCGCGGTTCCACATCGGCGACGCGACACGCTTGGGCGCTGCATGCGGACCCTCCGGCCAGTAGGTGAAGCCGCCGCCGATCGTGCCCTGGAAGAACCAGGCGACGATCTGCGCCTTCTTCAGGATCCATTTCTGAAACAGGCCCGATTTGGTCATCGTGTTCATCAACCAGATCGGGGTGTTGCTCTCGGTAATGCCGCGAAATTCGGTGGCGTCGAGATGCCCCGGATCGGACGAACTGGAGGGGCCTTGGATCACGAAGTTCATATTTTCCGGCTCGGCGTATTGCGCATTCCAGAATGAACGGATGCGCGCCAAGTGCTTGGGATTGTAGAATAGGTCGTCCAGCTCCGGGTAGAGAGAGACGCCGCCCTGCGCGAGATAGCCACGGAAGTTGGGCGTCAGGAACATGTCCCAGGTCAGTTCCACGCCTTCGGGGACCGCGCCTGAGGTCGTCGCGACCACTTCTTCGGGGCTGTTGAAGTGCAGCGCCAGGATCATCTTCCACGGGCCCTTTTCTCTGGCGAGCTTCATCATGCGGGCATGCTGATCATCGGAATAGACATCATCGATGACCCGCGGCTCGGCGACGGGGCGGATCACAAAATTGGAATTTGCAGGCATGATGATGTTCTCCATCAATTCATGGAATTCAGCGGCATGAGTAATCAGGCGTCGGCCGTCTCTTCCTTGATGTTGTTGTCTTTAAAGAAAGTTGCGGCGAAATGCATCTTCGGCCCGGCAAAGCGGAGCGCTTCGGGAGCGTCGAGCATCCAGGCGACCGTGCGACCGGTGTCTTCAGGCGTGAACGTGGGCTGACCTCCGCCCATGTCCTTCGCAGCATCGCCATATTGCGCGATCAGCGACTCTGTCAGGGTTAGACCAGGCTGAATGTGGAAGCTGGCGATGCCCAGTTCCCTGTATTCAAGGTCGACAAACTCGGCGAGCTTCGAGAAGGCTGCCTTTCCGGCGGCGTAAAGCATGCCCCAGCCGCCTTCGTCGAGCTTGCGCTCGCACAGCGTAGTGCCTGCGCCGCTGGAGATGAAAACGATCCGCCCGCCGCCCTGCGGTACCATGACGGACAGGGCGCGCTGGGTGATATGCAGATGATTGACGAACAGGCTGCGCATCGCGTCTTCCGCCACCTCCGCATTCAAGGCGGAGATCGGCGCCATCGCATAGGGCGACTGGTACATGGCGTTGTTGAACAGGCCGTCGATCCGGCCCCACTTTTCGATCACCGCGTTGAAGGCGGCATCGATCGAGG
Source organism: uncultured Sphingomonadaceae bacterium (assembly GCA_946480515.1). The sequence continues at coordinate 7,156 of CAMLKX010000064.1, forward strand.
CGCGGTCGCCGATATCGAGTTGCAGTCCGAGCGCTTCGCCGCCGCATTCCTCAATCTCCCGCACCGTCCGCTCGATGCTGCCGGGAACGGTGACCGTTTGCCCCGATTTCTGGCTGACGAATTGCGCATCGCCTTCCCTGAGCGTCCGCCCGGTAACGGCGACGGCAAAGCCGCGGCGAGCAGCCGCGAGCGCGGCCGCCTTGCCGATGCCGCGCGTGGCCCCGGTCACTAAAATTGTCTTGCGCATGCGGGGCCTCTCCCAAGTTTCCGACCGCGTCCACCGGCGTGGGGCTCAAGTTACATTCTGGTCTAACGTCAGGACGCGATGCGCGAACTTCCAGCCCTCCAGGGTCTTCACCACCCTGTCGCGATGTCGGAGAGTGAAGAGGATTTGTGTGCCCATAGGTGCCGATCCCGCGTGCACGTTGAAAGTGTAAAAGCTAGCGAACACGTCCTCGCCGACTTCTTCGATGATCAGATTGAACTGAGAATGCCGGTTCTGACCCTGGCTCTGCTCGACCGACTCCTTAGCTTCGTCGATCTGAGCCGCGATGCCTTCATACTTCCACTCGAGCCCCTCTATCTCGGTAACGATCTCGGGTGCGTAGAGCGATTCCAATCCAGTCCAATCACCATAGTCTGAACAATGGGCAAAGCGGGCGATAAGCTCCCCAATCTCAAACTTGTCCTCACTGGTCAGCATCATCTCTCTCGCTCTGTGTTTGTTCTGCGACGACCGGCCGGGCACTGACTCGTCGTGCCAACTTCTTAGGCGAATTCAAATCTTGTGCCAGTGAATGAGGTGCTGTGTAGATTTGGCCCGTTCCAACGTTGCTCATGTATCGAACGAAGAATGGGAGGATGAACGGCATGATCCAATTGCCATCGCCAGAGGTCGTGGTCGAGGGCTTCACTCTGCCCGAGTGCCCGCGCTGGTATGATGGAACGCTCTACTTTTCCGACATCGCCACTGGGCGGGTCTATCGCCTCACCGCGGAGGACTCCGTTCACCTCGTCCATGAGCAGCCCGATGATTTCGTGGGTGGTCTCGGCTTCCTTGACAATGGCGACCTGGTGGCCGTGTTGTCCAAGGCCCGTAAGATTTTGCGGCTGGGCCAGAATGGCTCTGCGACCGTTCACGCCGATCTTTCTGGATTGTGCCGCTTCGTCCTCAACGACATGTCGGTCCACGCGGGACGCGCCTATGTCAGCCAGCCGGGCTTCGACATCTGGGCGAGCGATGCCCACGGCATGCCCGACGCGACAGACATCCTTCTCGTCCAACCGGATGGGCAAGTCGCGGTCGCTGCTTCGCAGATGATGTCACCCAACGGCATGGCGATCAGCCCCGATGGTCGAACGCTTTACGTGGCTGAGTCCACGGCGATGCGGATCACCTGCTTCGACATCGATTCAAGCAGTGGTGCCTTGTCCAATCGCCGTCTGTTCGGCGCGCTGCCGGATGGCGGCATTCCCGATGGGATATGCCTTGATGGAAGGGGGGCGGTGTGGAGCGCCGTTCCGGTGGCTGCCACCGCCACATCGTTCGGCGCCGGGCCGGGCGTCATCCGCATCACGGAGGGCGGGGAGGTGACCCATCTCGTTCCCGCGGGCGAAGGCCGTCGGGCACTTGCCTGCTGCGTCGGCGGAGCGAACGGCGAATATCTCTATATCTGCACCGTGCCCGATTTCGAAGGATCTGCTGCTTTCTCGGAACGGCAAGGGCGGTTGGAACGCGTTCTCCTGGGCTGACACAGGAGCTGGAGTTGGAGGCGAGCGGATCGACCCGCACGCGCAAAGGCCATGATGTCCGATTTGTTCGATGAGCCGCTCATGCCTGGCCTTTCGATCCGAAAGGACATCATCCCGGTCGAGCAAGAGGCCGAACTCATCCGTCAGATCGACCGGGAAGGACTTAGTCCGTTCCGCTTTCAGCAGTGGACCGGCAAGCGCCTGACGCGATCGTTCGGCTGGAGCTATGATTTCGAGCGCGGCAGCTTCGAACCCAC